>NZ_DATHGC010000258.1:0-21713 GCF_035317785.1 Pedobacter sp.
CAGATCCGCGCTTTCCCTATAAATACCTTTGCGAATGACCACGCGGTCACCAGGTTTAACCGTGCGGAATGCCCTTGCAATCGTCTTAAACGGATGTTCTGCCGTTCCCTGAGCATTGTCCGCATCAGAAGCCTTTGGGTCCAGTTGCGCAACATAGATCTTCGCAGGTCTATGTTGCGCAGTAGCAGGAAGATTAAAACCAATTAAAGTATAAAGCACTAACCTTGATAGGAATGCAGGGAAATCCGTGCGGGCAGATGAGGAGATCATGAATGGAATTAATTTGCCATCAGTAGCTGAATTATCTTTCTTCTCTTTGCGGAACATTTGTAACGTCGAACCTCTGAAAATAAAATCCTGATTGTCCTGATCAGGATAGTTTAAAGATACTGAAATCATATTTAATTCTACATAAATAGGTGTAGAATTGATGCAATTCTAGGTCATTTATAATATAGGAAATTTAGCCGTCAGTTTAAATACGAAGTGTTTTGTAGCGGAATCGTGGCGTACTATGCAGCGGAATATCCAGCCTGGCCATTTTCGATGAAATACCCAATTTGCAGCAAAACATCGTCGAAGCCGTACCCTTTGAGTTAGCCTGCATGGCTCTCCAGTTTTCTTAAATGAATTCACCTTTAGTCCCTTTAAACGCTTTTAGCACTGAAAAATCATAAATAGTTCATCCGTATTTAACATTATATCATGGGAATAGTATAATATTGCTGTACTTATTATTAATTTAGTGCAGAGGCACTAACCCGAAACGATGGCGGCTTATAATTCATATACTGATCAGGAACTGTTTGTTTTGTTACAGCAGGGCGACCAGATAGCATTTGCCCAAATCTATGAAAGGTATTTGCAGTTACTTTTCCGGCATGCTCTGGATATGCTTCATGATGAGGATGAGGCCAGGGATGTCGTTCAGGATATTTTCCAGATGCTTTGGGAAAAAGCGGGAGAGCTGGAAATCCATACTTCAATTCGCTCTTTTCTATATGCCTCTACCAGGTATCGGGTACTCAAACGGATCAGGCATAGTAAGGTTGCAGATCAGTATTTATCTACTTTACGAAATGAATTTGAATCATGTGTAGCAAGTACAGATCAAAGTATTGCAGAAAAAGAGCTGACCAAAAAGATCGAAGCGGGATTAGCAAAGCTGCCTCCAAAGATGCGTGAGGTATTTGAACTGAGCAGAGTGCATGAACTTTCGTATAAAGAGATTGCAGAACAGTTGGATCTGTCAGATCATACTGTAAAAAGGCAGGTAAGCAATGCCCTCAAAATCATGCGTGAAACACTAAATAAGAGCCTCTCCCTATTTGTTTAACATTAATTTCATTTTTATCTAATACCAAATGCTCCTTTAGGGCTCATATATTTATAGGGGACCCGAGAGGAGATAAGAATATGAACAATAAAGAAGCTAAAGAGTTGCTTGACAAGTATTTTGCAGGAGAATGTACTCCTGAAGAAAGGTTACTGGTAGAGCGTGCATATAACCTTCAGGATAATCAATATACCCAATTCATTTCCGAGGAAAAATACGAGGAAATAAAAGCTCAAGTATGGGGTAATCTTGATTTAGGTTCTTCAGAAGTTAAAAAGTCTTACCGTTTGTGGCCGCATATCTCGGTGGCCGCTGCAGCGATAGCTACTATAGTCTTCGGTGTCTATTTCTTTAATGCGGCTCGTCATGACGACTCCGGACTCCTAACTGAATTCGGAGCCCGCTCTCAAGACGTCGCACCGGGCAAGAACGGTGCAACGATTACACTAGCTAATGGTAAGGTGATACAGTTGAGTGATGCTAAGACTGGAGTGGTGGTTGGTGGGATGCATTTAAAATATGATGATGGTAGCCAAGTACCGGTCTCCTCACTTACAGAATCCAAAGGTGGGGTGCAGAATTTGACGGCTAGTACGGCTCGCGGGCAAACTTACCAGTTTACCTTGCCCGATGGGACGAAGGTATGGCTTAACGCTGATTCAAAGATTAGTTTTCCAACACAATTTAATGGAAGAGTACGCAAGATATTACTAACAGGAGAAGGATATTTTGAAGTTAGAAAAGATAAGGAGCATCCTTTCATAGTAGAGAGCAGGGGGCAGGAAGTTGAAGTATTGGGTACCCATTTTAATTTAGCGGCTTATTTGGATGAAAGTCTAACCAAGACAACCCTTTTAGAAGGCAAAGTTAAAATCCTAAACAGATTGAAAGACAGTTTGCAGGAAACTATACTAAATCCGGGGCAACAAATGCTGCTTTCCAAATCAGAAAGCCACCTGATATTAAATCCCGACCTCGAAGAAATTACTGCATGGAAAGACGGGTATTTTAAATTTAGTGAAAGCCTGGAAAGCATCATGGCAAAAGTGGCAAGATGGTATAATGTGGAAATTATATATCAGGATAATTTTAATGGTAAATTAAAGTTCCTGGGTAAAATATCCAGGACAAAGAATCTTTCTGCAATATTAGATATTATAGAATCAGCTGGTAATGTTCACTTTAAGATTGAGGGAAGGAGGGTTACCGTTATGAAATAACTTTACATAATGGATAAGCCTTAAAACAGACCAGGAGTGGTTGCAAGCACTCCTGGTGTAAAGTTAATGTCTATCCCCGATGAAATAATCGGATTTTAAATTATAGGATCAACCAAAATTAAAAACCCCCACCACAGACCGAGGTCTAGTAATGACCTACTTATACTGTGGAGATAAACCTAACCTAACAAATGTATGAATTTAAATCGCCATTTTTTGGCTATTCTAATCATCGTATTTTCAAATTTCTGCAAGGTAAATCAGTTTACAATTACGACATGCCTGCCCACCCGAAATTACGATATATGATGTTAATAAAATTAATATTTATGCGAATTACACTGATTGTATGTTTTATTACTTTCTCTCTTGTTAACGTATCTGCCGGGATTTTACATGCGCAGCAAATCTCAATTGATAAAGTAAATGCACCATTGTATGACATCATCAACGAAATCCGTAATCAAACCGGGTATGATTTTTTCATGGATATGGACTTACTTAAGAATATGGATCGCATCACAATAAAAGTGAAAAATGCCGATCTGGAGGAAGTGCTGTCCAAATGCTTTCAGAACCAAACGCTTACTTATGAAATAAAAGATAACAAAACTGTTATCATAAAAAAAAGAGACGAGGGTTTGATTGATAAACTAAAGAACTTCTTTGATGATACGGCAGATGTTAAAGCACAGCAGATTGTAATAAAAGGCATAGTAACAGATTCTCTGGGTAAGCCGATATCGGGTGTATCCATAGCCATTAAAGGGAAAGAAACCACTGTGTTTTCTAAAGATGACGGGCATTTTGAAATAATTTCAGCTTCAAAAGATGCCATCCTTACTTTTTCTTATATAGGAATGGAGCCGCAAGAAATAAGGGTAAAAGATCCCCTATTGTCCCTTCGGATTATTATGAAGCACCGCTTGATTAATTTGGATGATGTCGTTGTTACCGGATACAGTAATGTGCGCAAGGAAAGTTTTACCGGGAATTCAATTAAAGTAACCAAGGAACAGCTTTTGCAAGTTGGTAACCGAAATATAGTAGATATACTCCAGGTATTTGATCCATCTTTTCGGGTACAGGTAAATAATCTGAGAGGGTCTGACCCAAATACAATGCCTGAGTTTTATGTAAGGGGACGTTCTGGTATCGGTGTAAAAGAATTAGATGCAAATACAGATTTATCTCAAACAGCACTAACAAATAACCCGAACTTGCCAATATTCATCATGGATGGATACGAAGTTACCGCGCAAAGGATCTATGATTTTGATATCAATCAGATCAAATCGGTGACCATTTTAAAAGATGCGGCTGCGACCGCTGTTTATGGTTCAAGGGCGGCAAATGGTGTTATTGTTATTGAGACCGTTCCACCAATACCCGGTAAACTGCGTATCGGTTATAATTTTGTAGGGACGCTTACCGCTCCTGATCTTTCTGATTATAACCTGATGAATGCCGCCCAAAAACTAGAGGCAGAGCGTTTAGCCGGATCATATGTAATAAAAAGTATAACAGCGCCCGCCAACGCACTCTATTTAACTGATGAGTATTTAAGAAAGCAATCTCAGGTATTGCGAGGTGTAAATTCTGATTGGATAAGTCAACCTCTGGCTAATGAATATAACCAGAAGCATACCTTAAATATAGATGGAGGTACTGATCAAGTTCGTTTTGGTGTGGCGCTTAGAATGGATCATCAAAATGGTGTAATGAAAGAATCTGCCAGAAAACGTGCTGGTGCAGGCCTATCGCTGGAATACAGGCTGAAAAATTTTCAGGTTCGTAACGATATGAATTTTGATGTGGTAGATTCTAAAAATTCACCTTATGGTAGCTTTGGAGATTATACATGGAAGGCGCCATATGATGAGATTTATGACATTAATGGAGTAATCCAGAAAAATACTTTTGGCTGGCATGGTGGTATAACAAATATGTTAAATCTGGTTAACCCATTATATGAGGCAAGAAATACACAAAACTATAGTATTGGTAATACTACAACGATGAGTAACAACCTCTCTCTTAACTGGACAGTTATAGAGGGATTACAACTTAGAGGTACTTTATCTATTACCAGGACTGAAAATAGTAGTGAGAACTTCATTGATCCGGCATCAGGAAGATATTATATTGATGCAAAAACTGATTATACCACAATTGGCAGTCTGGATCTGAGATCAGGCAAATCATTAGGTATTAATGCCAATGCCTTTGCGAACTATGTGAAAAGTATAGACAATCACAATATCAACTTGTCATTAGGTATCAATGCATTTCAAAATTCTGCTACAAGTAACTCATCAATGTATACAGGCTTTGCTTCAGGAAGTCAGCATACACCTAACCTTGCCAGTAAAGTTGTGGATAAGCCATTATATGGAGAATCACAATCAAGATTATTTGGTACGTTTTTAACGATGAACTATTCATTTAAAGACATTTACCTTTTTGATGTTTCTACACGTCTTGACGGTTCATCAGAATTTGGTTCAAAAAGTAAGTTTGCACCGTTCTGGTCATTGGGAACAGGATTGAATTTACATAAATATGACTTTGTTAAAAATATCCCAATAATAAGCAGGGCCCGTATTACTGCAAATACAGGACAATTAGGAAAGACTAATTTTCCGCCTTTTGCATCTAAAGATAACTACTCGATTTCCAGTAACTGGTATAGTACAGGGCCTGGTGTGACATTGTATTATATGGGTAATCCATTTTTAAGCTGGGAAAAAACAAGAACATTTGATTTGATATTTGATTTAGGATTGTTGAAAGATCGTTTAACACTTAATTTCAATTTATACAGAAAAAATACTCAGGATCTTGTAACTGATATTAATCTTCCTTTGTCATCAGGTTTCCCGCAGTATAAAGGTAATATTGGTGAAGTTGAAAATAAAGGGTATGAAATCAGGTTTCGTTATGATGTTCTTCGCAGAAAAGATTTCAATTTAGCGGTTTATGGTAACTATGCGTCCAACACTAATAAACTAAAAGATATCTCGGAAGCACTAAAAGCTTATAATGATTTGGTAGACAACCAGTATGATAACTATTCTGTCGCGGCTGCTTTAAACTCTTCAGCTGCCAAAACCAAATTTTCTACACCGCACATCAAATATGTAGAGAGTGGGTCACTCACATCATTATTTGGAATGAAATCCTTAGGCATCAATCCCATGGATGGACAGGAGATATTTGTACGCAAAGATGGTACGCTTACCACAGAATGGAGTGCGGAAGATCAAGTGATTATTGGTGAGTTAAGTCCTAAAGGACAAGGCGCATTTGGTTTAAACGCCAGTTATAAAAATATATCAATGTTTGCCTCTTTCTTGTATGAATATGGGCGTGATGAATACAACAGTACATTGCTTGATAAAGTAGAAAATGTTGATATCTATAACCGTAATGCAGACATCAGATTTTTAAATGACCGATGGAAGCAACCTGGAGATGTTGCAAGTTTCAAAAACATAGCAGATATCGCCTGGACTACCCGGCCGACATCAAGGTTTATACAACGGGCCAATTCCATTTCACTTAATTCATTAAGTGTAGGATACCAGTTTGATCAAAAAGCATTGAAAAGATTAGGCAGGATAAACATGTTTCGTATTCAGTTAAATACCAATAATGTATTTAAAATATCTACTGTGAAACAAGAGAGAGGATTAGAATATCCTTTTGCCCGATCATTTGACCTTTCATTGAATTTAGGATTTTAGAACAAACCAGTTATGAAAAAAAATATCAGATTAATAATATTTACTGCTTTTGTTATGACCGTTTTATCGTCATGTACAAAGTGGCTGGATATACAACCAACAGATCGAGTAAGTGATGAATCACTTTTTTCTGACTCTAAGGGATTTAGAACTGCATTGAATGGGATTTATCAGTTGGTAGCTGCTCCACAATTATACGGGAGACAACTTACCTGGGGTATTAACAGCGCAATGGCAAATGATTATTATTCGTTTTATTTGAATGATGAGCTCAAAAGTGCTTCAAATGCAGATTTAAAAAACAATAATATTAAAGGATCATTGGCTGACATATGGAGAAAAGCATATACCGTGATTGCTAACTGCAACAAACTGCTTAGTGAAATAGAATCTAAAGACGATTCCTTTTTTCAATATGGCAGATCTGAAAAAAACATGATCAAAGGTGAGGCGCTGGCGCTGAGAGCATTATTGCATTTTGATCTGGTACGTATTTTTTCGCCGGCTGCTATAAGAAACAATCAGGAACCGTTTGTGCCTTATCAGGAAATATATCCGGCACATATAGCTGAAGCCTTAACTACAAAAGAGATCATGGTAAGAATTATCAGAGATTTTGAACAAGCTCAGGCGCTTGTTGAAGAAAATGATCTTACTACCAATCCATTATACTTAAGTGGTGGATTAGTATATAGAATGGATGGGACTTCTTCACAGGATCTTGTGTTCTTCACTTTTCGCATGAACAGATTGAACTATGTAGGTATCAATGCTTTGCTGGCTAGAGCTGCAATGTATGCAGGTGATTATGCGAAAGCTAAGAAAGCGGCTCGTCTTGTTTACGATTTTGGACCGGATGGCAAAAAGTGGTTTGGATTTACTCCGGAATACCTTACAAATAATGTTACAAGATCTCAAAAGTTACCAGAAGATTTGTTGCTGGCATTTTACGATCCAAAACTAATTACAAATATCAAAAATTACAGAGGAAATCTTACTTTTCAGCTAAATACAAGTTATCAGGCTTTTTTTCCTGCAGCTGAACGCGATTACCGTAGAAATATAATCAATACGAGTGATAACGTTTCTTATAAATGGCTGGAATCTATTTCTCAGACTTCACAAAACCTGATTATGCCGGTAGTTCGGCTAAGCGAGGCCTATTACATTTATAGTGAATGTTTGTACAGGGAAGGGAATACTACTGATGCATTGATTTTTTTGAATAAAATACGCAGTGCCCGTGGAAAATCCAGCGCCTTTCAGGATATCACTGAAAATGGATACTATGCGGAATTGTTATTGGAGTACAGACGTGAGTACATGTCTGAGGGTCAGACCATATTTGCTTATAAAAGGCTAAACAGGCCAATGGTACTGGGTAATCAGACAATCGAGGTAAATGACAGATTTACAGCTCCGGTTCCAGAAGAAGAAAGATAATTTATCAATAAATCTGAATAAGTAAAAATTATGTACACTATAAAAACAAAACTAATCTTAGGTGCTGTTGCATGTTTGATTGGGATTACTTCTTGTAAACGTAATGAAATTCTGCCGTATCATGGAGATCGTTACCTGCAGTTTGTTAATAAATATACAGATACAATTCCTGTTTCATTCTTCTTGTATCCTGATAAGGATGAGTTTCAGGTTAAGTTACCGGTAAAGATGATTGGATTTAAAACAACTGAGGATCTACCATTTTCAATTCATGTGGATGATAAAGCTACAACTGCTTTTCCTTCGTTGTTCAAAGTAGATCATGAAGGTACTTTTAAAAAAGGCCAGGCACAAGATACCATCATTGTTAATGTATTTAGAAAAGACGAGTTAAAAGGTAAAGAAACTTTACTGGTGCTGGATCTTGTTGCCAACAATAATTTTAATCTTGGAGAATTGATCAGCCGAAGACAGGTATTGCGCATTACAGACAAAATTTCTAAACCTGCATGGTGGGATGCTACGATGACAAGTACTTACCTGGGGATATATTCTGATAAAAAATTCAGAACATTTATTGAAGTAACAGGAGTAGGAGATCTGGAGGTCTTCACTACAGAACAGAGACGAGACCTTATGCTCGAGTTTAAGTATTATTTAATCAGGATGAGGGATCTTGGAACTCCGGTATTAGAAGATGATAGTAGTGATATGCTGGGATCAGTCCCTTTAATTGGTTAATCTTAATTTTTTAATTAAACAATATTAAAATGAAAATAAAATTCATATTAACATCTATCCTGCTGGGCCTTTGTACTTTGTTTATAAGCTCATGTGTAAAAGATAAGGGTAATTACGATTTTTCGCCTGCTGATGCAGTCTCTGTTAATTTCGGCCCTAATATAACGGCCTTTGTTGGCGATTCTATTAAATATCAGCCGGTAAGAACATTTAAAGACAAAAATGATTCTGTTTATTTTGATCATGCCTGGTATGTAGCGGGTAAACTTTACTCTAATACTCCAGAGTTCAAGTATTATGCAAGCGAATTTGCCGGCATAGTTGTAAAGTATTACATGACAGATAGAAGGAATGGATTGATTTATACTACACCCTCTTATTTAGGAATATCTATATCATCTCCGTTTACAAGTGGATGGTCGCTCTTATATGAAGATGCTGCAGGTAACTCTGAGGTTGGTCACATTACTTATAATGCTACTACAACAAAGTATACCGATTACACCGGATTGTATCAGAAAGCAAATAATGAACCTATGGGTAAACAGCCATATAAGATCTTCCCATATACGATGAGGGGAACTAATGGAATATTTGTGATCCAATATGGAGGACAAGGTTCGTTGGATTTAGGTGGTAATGATTATAAGAAGAAGCTTGTTGCCTCTAAATCTTTTACTCGTGAAGTACCAAATCCATTTGAGCCAGTAGATTTAGCTTTCTTTAATGCAACCGACTTACTGGTTAATAGCAATGGAGATATGTATGGCAGATTTTTTAATGGAGCCGCTGCTTTTACTATTCCCTGGATGAGCTCTCCGCTGAGCGTAGAAAAGGGTATGAAAATTACAGATATCTGGGATTCGTGGTATAAGACATCTAACCTGGGTGTTATGTATGATAAACTAAATAAAAGAATGTTATTTGCTGATGGCTCTTTATTTTATCCGGGAGGGGGAATTGTAATAAGACAATTTCCATTACCTAAAAATGGTTATCCTGGAAATTATACTTCATTGCAGGATCTGGGTAATTGGGAATACGTATGGGGTAGTTCTTTTATTGACAATTATGATAATATAAATGGCGGTATGCTCATCAGAAGTCCGGATGATCGTAAATTATATTTTCAGAATTTCGAATTTAAAACCAGCGGACCGATATTAACTCCTTTAAGAAGAGTTCCATTTTTAGGTTCTGATCTTGTAGATAACAAGAGTATTTATCTGGCGATCAGGAACAGGAATTATCTGTTTTTTACGGGAACGGGAGGTAAAGATCTCTATTATTTTGATGTGGAAACCGGTGCGACGATGAAGACATATGAAAAGTTTACTGATAAAATTACAACAGTAGAAATGGATCATGATTCCAGAACTATCGCTGTTGGATTGGAAAATGGAACAGTTATCATCTATGATATCAGTAATGAAGTATTGCTGTCAGGTAAAAGCAAAGAGGTGCATAGACTTACTGGTTTGGGTAAAGTGGTGCATGTTGCATTTAAAAGCTACAAAATATAATTAAAATAAGTTAGATAAAATTAGACACATGAAGGAACCAATCATTAAAGTCACTAATCTTTCTCATCGCTACAATGCGCAATGGGCGATTAAGGACATCAATTTTGAATTTAAAGAAAAGGGTATTTATGGTTTGCTCGGCGCTAATGGCGCCGGCAAATCAACGCTCATGAACATCATCTGCGGAGTATTGAACCAAAGTCAGGGAGATGTTTATATTAATGGTATCAACCTAAGGGAACAGCCTGTTGTTGCAAAGAAACACATTGGTTTTTTGCCTCAGCAACCACCTTTACAGCTGGAACTGACCATCAAGGAATATCTTGAATATTGTGCCGGTTTAAGACTGATGCCTGAAAATACCATTAAATCTGCAGTTGAAGAGGTGATGGAGAAATGTCAGATCAGTCATTTTTCAGGGCGGATCATTAAAAACCTTTCAGGAGGATATCAGCAAAGGGTTGGTATAGCCCAGGCAATTATTCATAAACCGGATTTTATTGTTTTAGATGAGCCTACAAATGGTCTGGATCCAAACCAGATCCTCGAAGCAAGGTCTTTGATTAAAGATATTGCTACGGAAAGGACAGTATTACTTTCTACACATATTTTGCAGGAAGTACAGGCCTTATGTGACGACATCTGGATGATCAATGAAGGAGAAATTATCTTCTCCGGATCTTTAAATGAGTTCGACAATTACATCATGCCAAGTACGTTTACAGCAACGCTTTTGGCCAGTCCGCCGGAAGCAGAGCTGTTAAGCATTCCAGGCATACAGGGAGTAGAGATCATTGGAAATACAAAATACCGTTTGCAGTTTGACAATGACAAAGAAATTATAGAGAAATTTATAAAGTTCTGTGTCGACAAAGACTGGCGGTTAATTGAAGTCGCCCTGGAAAAAGGCTCATTAAATACAGTCTTTGCAGAATTATCTAAGAAAAAGGTCCAATCAAACTAAACAGCGAATAAAATATTCTAATGAAAGTAATCTATAAAATAGCAAAGGCCGAATTACAGGTCCTTTTTTATTCACCTGTGGCATGGCTGGTACTAGTCATTTTCACATTTCAATCTGCTCTCCTTTATACAGATATCTTTAGTAATTTGGTCAGGGCCCAGGCAATGGGCAGAGAACTCAATAGTGCTACTTTAGGGATCTTTTCAGGACCTTTCGGGTTCTACTCAATGATCAGTAAATACCTGTTTCTTTATGTACCTCTACTTACTATGGGGGTAATGAGCCGGGAATACAATCATGGCTCTATCAAATTGTTGTTGTCCTCTCCGATAACCAGCGGACAGGTTATTCTTGGTAAGTATTTGTCTTTAATGATATATGGATTGGCATTAACTGCCATTACGGCCATATTCGCAGTTTTTACCATCAGTACCTTAAATATGGTTGACACACCGGTGGTGCTTACCGGTTTATTAGGAGTCTATTTACTGATCTGTGCTTATGCAGCTATAGGGCTTTTTATGTCATCAATTACTTCCTATACTGTAGTTTCAGCTATGGGGACTTTGGCTATTCTTGCTTTTCTTGGCTATGTAAATGGTGTAGCCCAGGATATTCCGATGGTACGTGATATTACCTATTGGTTGTCTATTTCCGGAAGAACAGAAACTTTTTTCTCAGGGATGTTAACCGTCGAGGATATCTTATATTTTCTTCTTGTAACTGGTCTTTTCTTAGGTTTTGCCATTCTAAGACTTCAGTTGAGTAAACAGAAGAATAGTTTTGCTGTAGCTGCAAGCAGATATGCCTTTGTTTTTTTACTTGCAGCTATTGTAGGTTATGTAAGTACCATACCTAAAATGATGGTAGTATTTGATGTGACCAGGAATAAAACAAATACTTTAGCAAAAAGCAGTCAGGAAGTAATAAAAAGATTAGGCGACAGTAAATTGACTATTTCTACCTTTACCAATATGTTGGCCCAGGATTTCTTCCTGGCTTTGCCGATTGGTCAAAAGGTAGATATTGACCGCTATAAAAGATATCTGCGGTTTAAACCAGACATCAAAGTAAATTATTACTACTATTACCATAAAGCTGAGAACCCGTTTCTAGATAAGAGATATCCAGATCTTCCGGATAAACAACGTTATGATTCATTAAAGAGGATAAATGACTGGAAGTTTACCGCTGGTCCTTATGAGGGCCTGGAAAAGAAAGCAGATCTGGAATCAGAAGATTTTCACTTTGTAAGTTTGTTAGAATCGGATAATGGCCAGAAAACCTTTTTAAGGGTTTTTGACGATCTCATGCGTTATCCATCTGAAACTGAGATTACCGCTGCTATTAAAAGAATGACGATGAAACTTCCGGTAGTTGGATTCCTTAATGGTCATGGCGAGCGCAGCAGCAATTCGATGAATGAACGTGGTTATAAGAGGTTTGCCCAGGATAAAAGGTTCCGTTATGCATTAGTTAACCAGGGATTTGATTTTAAAGATGTAACACTTGATAAGGATATTCCTAACGGAATTAGAATACTGATAGTTGCAGAACCTAGAAAACCACTAAGTGCTAAAGAGCTGGGTCATTTACAACAGTATATCAACCGGGGAGGAAACCTGATCCTTTCAGGAGAACCGGGCCAGATCGCAAATGTAAATCCAATAGCAGATTTTATTGGTGTACAATTCCTGACAGGTGTACTGGTTAATCCACTTCCAGATTTCACACCGGATCTAATGATGATGCGCCCTACACCGGAAGCACGTAAATTCTCTTACTATCTGGAACGTCAGGGTGAGAACAATTTACCGTTAACTATGCCGGGCGCTGCCGCACTGGATTATAAAACAGATAAAGGATTTGATGTACTTCCATTGTTCCGTACCGACTCAACCAGCTGGTCTGAACTGAAAACCACCAATTTTATCGATGATTCTTTAACATGTGACCCTAAAATAGGCGAGATAAAGAAAAGTTATCCTACTGTTCTGGCTTTATCAAGAAAAGTAAATGGAAAAGAACAAAAGATAATGGTTACAGGCGATTCAGACTGGTTAAGTAATGGAGAATTGAGTATGAGCAGACCAAGGATAATGTCAAGTAATTATTCATTGATCAATGCCGCATTTGATTGGCTTTCTGATGGAGAAGTTCCTATCGATACCAGGAGAGACCCATCTTTAGATACCTCTTTAAGTATAGGTGAGGATGCCTGGGCTGTATTTGTCTATATATTCAAATGGGGATTACCAATTGCACTTATTATTACCAGTTTAATTATTTGGATACGCCGTAGAGGAAAATAACCAGTATAATGAATTTTATAACAGATAAACAGACCTTAGATGATCTTAATATATTTGGAAAGCGCTCAGGAAAATCTATTTATGAACTGTTTAACCGAACCGCCACTCGTGGTGGTTCGGTAATTTTAGAGCAGTTTTTTCTTTATCCATTGGCTGATATTGATGACATTAATCAGCGCAGCCAGATCATCCAATACTTTAATACCATAGCTGCTGTATTTCCTTTTAGAACAGATTATTTTGATACAGCAGAACAATATCTGAATAACACAGATAGCAGAAGTATGCTGGCGAAGGAAGAAAATACGCTTGGCAGAAAGTTTAATAACCTGATTGGTGCAGATGCTGAGTATAAAGTTCTATTTAATGGGGTATGTGCCGTAATAGAAATTCTAACCAGTGTACGGGGATTTTTAAATCAGGTTAATACATCAGCGTCAAAAACTCCTTATCAAAAAGATCTGGAGCAGATGCTGGAAATAGTAGAGCACCCGGAATTAGGCAGTCTGTTTAATATAAAGGCACTTGCTAAATTAGCTTTTGCTGAAACTGCTGCTTATGATAAATTATTAAGATATGAGCATCGAGACAGCATTAAAAAACTGTTGTATCATATTTATAAGCTTGATGTTTATATTACGGTAGCAAATGTTGCCAGACAAAGTGGCTTTGTATTTCCTAAGGCTTTAAGTAAGGAGCAACATGTGATCAACATGGACGATGTCTATCACCCATCATTAGCAAAAGGTGTTCCCAATACTTTACATATTTCTCCTGATCGCAATATTATTTTTCTTACCGGAGCGAATATGGCAGGTAAGTCGACCTTTATGAAATCGCTGGGAATTGCATTGTATCTGGCACATATGGGATTTCCGGTAGCTGCATCAAAAATGGAGTTCTCTGTTAGAGATGGTATCTATACCACCATTAACCTGCCGGATAATTTAAATATGGGATACAGCCATTTTTATGCTGAGGTATTAAGGGTGAAATTGGTTGCCGAGCAATTGAGGCTATCTAAGAACCTGTTCGTTATTTTTGATGAACTCTTTAGAGGAACAAATGTCAAGGATGCCTATGATGCAACTGTAGCATTAACATCAGCATTTGCCAAAAAAAGAAATTGTGAATTTATTGTGTCCACACATATTCTGGAAGCCGGTGAAACATTAAAACCACAATTTGATAACATCAATTTTTGCTATCTGCCAAGTGATATTGTTGATGGTAAGCCTGTATACAGCTATAAGCTTCAGCAGGGAATCTCGGCAGACCGGCATGGAATGGTCATTATTGATAATGAGGGTATTATTGATGTTTTAAAAAGCAGAAAGAATAATACCAGCACTTCACCGGGCTTTGTAACAGATAAGCAGACAATGGACGATCTGAATATTCTGGGCAAGTATAAAAACAACTCCATCTACAGCATTTTCAATAAAGTGATTACCGTGGGAGGAGAGAAATTACTTGATAAAATGTTTCAGCATCCATTAACAGATGATGTAAAGATTAATGAGCGGAGTAAACGTTTCGGGTATTTTGGAAACAAAGAATTTAAGTTTCCTTTTAACAGCGAAAAGGTTACAGAGATGCAGAATTATCTTAGCGTGTCAGGTACTGAAAATTTTTTAGCGGTGTACATGACTACCTTTCGTAAAAAATGGCTGGATTATCTTGGTTTGCCTACTGAATATAATTTAGTAAAAACCGGACTTTATGCCACAATAAAGATATTGAAGGATTTGAAAGCTTTTACAAACACGATTGAATCACAAGATCCTAAAAATCCATATCACGAAGAGATCAGGTCTATTAACAAAATATTTTCTGATAAAAGAATTACAGCACTGCTTAATGAGCAGGAAAACCAACCGATAACTATTTTTAACGTAGCCAAATACAGCCATCTTTTAAGAAATGAATTATGGCAGGAATTGAAGATGGTTACAGATATGATCTTTGAATTTGATGTAGTTATTGCCATTTCTGCCGTTGCTAAAAAAAGAGGTTTTTCTTATGCTCATACTTTGCCGGGAACACGTAATACTATTCGCATTGAGGACCTGTCTCATCCTGGTATCAGTAAGGCTGTGCATAACTCCTTATTTATTAACGGAGATAGTAATATTATGTTCTTAACAGGTGCTAATATGGCTGGTAAGTCAACGTTCATGAAGTCCTTTGGTGTTTCACTGTATCTCGCTCACATGGGCTTTCCGGTATCTGCAAAAGAATTGGAGTTTTCTGTTAGAGATGGTATTTATTCTTCTATAAATGTTCCGGATAACCTGAGCATGGGATACAGTCACTACTACGCTGAAGTATTAAGGGTTAAAAAGATTGCACTTGAAGTTAGAGACTCTAAAAATCTGATTGTAATTTTTGATGAGCTGTTTAAAGGTACAAATGTTAAAGATGCCTACGATGCTACGCTTTCTGTTACAGAGGCATTCGGAGAAAACAAAAATTGCTCTTTTGTCATCTCTACTCACATCATTGAGGTTGGGGAAGAGCTGAGAGAAAGATGCGAGAATATGCAATTTGTTTACCTGCCAACAATAATGAATGGGGCAGTCCCAACCTATACCTATAAACTTCAAAGAGGAATTACTACAGACAGACATGGTATGATGATCATTGAAAATGAAGGGATTCTTGAAATCCTCAAGACAGCAAATTCAGTTTTTCTCCAATCTCGCTGATTTTCTCCGATACCTGACCGCTATTACCGGGCAGAAACTAATGGAAGTCAATTTCGGGTTTAGGGCTTGGGCTTTATATCAGCGCGGAAATCATTAAAAAACATGGAGGTAAAATAGACGCCGACAGCGAAGTAGGTAAACGAAGACTCGCCTTCTTGAAATTACCCGAACTTAACACCAATATGCGGGAGGATCTCCCTGGCGACGAAAAGAGTGAGTTCTTAGCCGGGAAAGCTGTATTTCGCGGGAGCGATCGGCCGGAGACCCAATACTGCTTTGTTGTTTCCGGATGTCGATCGTTTAGTATCGCTGCGGTCTTGCCTCCGCTTGTTACAAATTGAATTCTACGGTAGATACCGTGCCTTGATCCACTTCACTTTCAAGCGTGATTGTGCCTATTAAGGACTCCACCTGTTTTTTTACCATATACAGGCCGATCCCTTTTCCTTCCACATGGTCGTGAAAGCGCTTGTACAGGCCAGACACTTCCCCGCCTTTTTCTGAAGGCCTATGCCAGGCCGTTGTCCTTAAATACAATCCGGACCTGATCGTCTAGTTTATAGCTGATGATATTGATTTCAGGGGCGTGGTTCGGTCTGTGGTACTTGATGCTGTTCAGAATCAAATTGTAAAAATACTGTACAGGTAAACTTACCAAGGTGATTGAGTTTTGAAAGTGTGGTTGTAATGATGCGATCTGAAGCGGAGAAAATTGCATTTGGTTTATCTTTTAAATTCAGTATTCGCTCAGTGCATTTTCAATTTCAGCAGGATCCTTTCCGTGTGCGCAGCAAATGGTTGTCCATGGTACTGCCGAGAATACTGCTTTTAATACTATGCTTGCCATTCTAAGCGCTTAAATACTGACAATCTTTGACAGCAAAGTTACAGTTAATGGTCATTACGTATTCTTTCATTCCCCTAATTTATCAGGAAAAATCGTGATGACTGGAGAATTTTATACATTAAAAATCTAAAAAAGTGTATGTAAATCTGTATGTATGAAATGAAAAACTAGGTTAAATTGGACTTTAAACGCATAAAAAAGGCTCCGGGGAGACGTACCGATTATGAGATTATATAGTTTGATAGAATTTCATTGAATTTTGAAACCGGCCTTATTTTATCCGAAACGCGGTTTTTTAAGATCATGTACTTCTTTTAACTCTCCCTGACAATCACAAAAAGTGTTGGTAAAAGTGTTGGTAATCGTTAGATTTTAGTAAAAAGTGTAGCTAATTTTGTTGGTAATATTTGATGGAATTAAATACACTTTTAACATGTCCAAACCAAAATTTTACCTAGATTCTTATGTCGGATCAACAGGCGATCAAGCGATAAATATGTTCTACTCCTTCAGCAGTCAGAGACTTCAATATTACACGGGAATAAGTACAAATAAAAAATTCTTTCGCCCAGAATGTAATAAAAGTACAACAATAAAACCAATTAGAAGTATTGCGCCTAACGCAGTTGCCTACAATGAAAGATTATCTGATCTCGCGATAAGTGCTGTGTCAATTGTATCTAGTGCCAAAAATAAAGACTTTACCAAAACAGACTTGGCTTTTGCTCTTGATGAGATCTATAAGCCAACAGCCGTCGTCAGGAAACTCAAAGTTGAGAATCCTATAGGGTTACCGAAACACCCAGAAAACTTCATTTCTTTTTTTAGTGAACTTATAGACGATACAAAATCTGGCAAACGAATTCTTAAAAAAGGAAAAAACAGAGGTGGAAGATATAGTGTGAGCGCAATTAAAAATTATAGTAAAACATTAAAATCCATTGAAAGGTATCTTCGGCATGAAGGTAAGAAAAGCCTAACATTCAGCTGTATAGACAAAAGCTTTTATGATAGTTACAGATCCTTTTGCTTTGATGTAGAAAACAGAGAAGTCTCCACTTTCTCCAACCATATTAAAGACATTAAAACTATAATGAGCGAAGCACCCGGCGTTAATTTTAATCCACAAGATTTTGTTTGTCCGGAGTATGAAAGCGATGATATCGCACTTTCACCTGAACAACTTGAAGCTTTGGCTCAATTTGACTTTTCGGATCAAACGAAGTATATCGAATTAACCATCGGCAAACAAACCACGAGGCTGTCTTATGATGCTTGCGAAAGGTTAAGAGACGAATTTCTAATAGGCTGTTATTCCGGACTGCGATTTAGCGATTTGAATAATCTCGCGGTTGAAAAAGTCGAGAATGATTTTATCAGGGTACAACAGATCAAAACAGGTCAACGAGTGACGATTCCTATAATGAGTAAATTAAGACCTTATTTAACTAAATATTCAGATCGACTTCCAAATACACCTTACATAAAATTTTTATACGGCATCAGAGAGATAGCCAGGTTAGCGGGATTAACCAAATTAATACAGGTAAGGAACACTAAAGGGAATAAAGTAAATGTTGAATTAATGCCTTTATGGAAACAAATAGGGTCACACACTTGCAGAAGAAGTTACGCTACTAATATGTTCAAAGCAGGTATCCCAATCCTTCTAATAAGGTCGGTGACCGGACACACCACAGAGGAAAGTTTTCTAAGATATATCAAGGCAAATAATGAGGATAAAGCCAAGCTATTGGCAGAGCAATATTTAAAATTCAATTTGTAACCTGTCATATTAAATGGCAAGGATTTTCGATACAAAGCGCCAGGGAATTATCGCAAATATAATTAATGAACTGATACAGCCCATTTAGGAAACATAAATTGCCTGTTTTCTTGTTGCTTATTGCATTGAGGTTCAGCTTTAGTTGTTTACAGTGTCGATCCAGGCAAACATCTTCCGATCGTTGGCACCCGGAACTATCAGTCTGGCCAAGAACGCAAGTGGCTTTTAAGTATATTGTTCTATCTCCAGATTTAATGCGGAAACTGCCGGTACGTTGATTTGGATGCTGAATTGAAAATATGGATCTCCAATGAACTGCTTCCGAGTATTGGGAAGAAAACTTCAGTCTTCGCAGATTAAATTTTTGTTGGCATCTGCCCTGCGATTTTAAAGGATATGTCCAGTTGATATTTAACTTCTACCTTTTTGCCTCTTACTAAGCAGGGAACCCACCTCGGGCTGTTATCGATGACATCAATAACAACCTGGTTGCAATATTTGCCCAAGCCGTTGATGATCTTTGGATATTTTAACTCTCCCTGCCGGCCAACTGTGAATTCGATAGTTACAGCGACTGGAACTCTGGTTCTGCGCCTATGGGCGATCTGCTGATGCAGGCGGCGGTGATGAGGGCCGCAGAAATATTTGGTTTGTATCATGATTAAATAAACGTCTAATTAACTTTTATTTTTTTAACAAAAGAAATCTTCAGCTAATATTAATTAGCAACATTTGATGATTAGTTTATCAGGCTTTCCGGATTAGGGATGAAATTCAGGAAAGACTGGAATTTTGCCTTGTATTTGGTCTTGTTCAGCTTATAGTAAAATGCTCCTTTTCGCGAGCCGGATTTGTCTTTTTCCAGTGTTTTGATCAGTAAGTCCGTGGAATTGACTTTTCTAATGAAATTCCTGTTGTCGATGGGGGTCTGGTAGACCTGTTCATACAGGTTTTGCAGTTGGGGAATGGTGAATTTTAAAGGGAGCAACTCAAAGAGGATGGGATGTAACGCTGCTTTATACCTGATTCGTTTTTTTGCATCCTTTACCATTAGGTCATGATCAAAAATCAATGCGGGGGCCTCATTAATCGGTATCCATTCGGCCTGGTAACGGTTGCTGATTTGTGTTTGATATTTGTTAATGTCAATTAATGCGAAATATGCTACAGAAACTACCCGTTCTATAGGATCTCGGTCGGGATCCCCATAACTCTGCAGTTGCTCAAGATAAACATCGTGCAGTCCGGTGAGTTCGGTTAGAATTCTTTCGGCTGCCTGGCTGATACCTTCGTCCGGTGCCACAAAACCACCCATCAGACTCCATTTACCTTTCTCAGGTTGAAAGCTTCTTTTGATCAGCAGGATTTTTAATTGCTCTCCGTCGAATCCGAAAATAATGCAGTCTATGGCAACCAGAATCCTGGTCTGGTTAGAATAAGTGATCATAAATCAATACACAATAATGGCTGCCAAGTTACACAAATAAATAATTATTGTTGCTTTGACGTTTATTGACTTAGCACTGATCTCAATAGCGTAAACCAGTGGTCGAATCATCATTAACAATCGCTCAAATCGTCAGGTTTTATGGTCTAAAAGATGGCATATCTTCTCTAGGTAGCCTCTAGCCATACCAGCGCCCGGATAACAAAGCTTTTATATTGATGCACTCGAATATTTATACCAACTGACAAACATTTTCAGGGCTAGCCAACCGGGTAAATCTGAAGATCTGTCGCAGAGTCAGGCTGCGCCAAACATGTTCTAACAAAATCGGACACTCACATAAAATAAATATTCGATAAATTTTGAGTATAGAATATTTATTTCGCTATCAATGCTATAGTTAGTTAATCACAAATAAAGATTGAACGGAGAGTTCCGTTTTTAATAAAGGAAATTTTGACAGTCAATAATTTATTTGTAATAAGGCTTGAGATTATGGTGCATAAGCTCATTTCTTACAATAAACCGTTGGTGTGGTTCCCATACGGAATTTGTTCATTTCTTTTTAATGGATGAATACATTTGGTTAAAAAGCAGGTGCTCTGGATGGAGAACCTGCTTCTTTTTTATGCTCCCGGTTCCAGTTTAAAGATGATAAAAAAACACAACGAAAATACTATTTAAATTCCTGGTCCTTTCAATCCTGATTTCTCATCAGACGATTTCACAGACAACTACAAAGGCGCCCATTACTGTGACCAATTCTTCTGAAATAGACAGAACTGGCGAGTTGCTGTCCATTAATTGGAGAAATGCATTGAGCTGGTATCCCGGTATTATCAGACGGCCTTGACCAGGTGAATCGCTACTCGACGAGCAGAAAGGTTTGGTGGGTTACTGGGAACCTGCACATGGTAAAGATGGCATGAAAATTTAAGAGGTCTGAACTAATTGTTACCCTTTTCAGGATTATCATCTCGGGGATAGAGTATCAAACCCCAAGTATAACTGTCTGATTGATATGACAGATTTTAGCAAAGCTTCGTGGTGTATTAAGTTTGGCCCGCTTCCAGTCCGGCTATTTCTTATTTTCCTTTTAATTGGGCCGGCTGGCCAGGCATTTTCGCAGGGCGCCGGTAAATCTTACCATCCTAAACCATTTATTCACCCGGGGATCTCGCAGCAACGTGCCGACCTCGACCTGATGAAAAAACGGGTACTTGCAGGTGAGCAGCCCTGGAAAGGCGCTTTTGACAGGATCTTAAAGTCCGCGCGCCTTGATTTCGATCCTAAGCCGTTCACACATGTGATCAGGGGATCGTATGGTTCACCTGCGATCGGAGGTTCTGAACTTTCATCCGGCGCTGGGCAAGCTTACAATCTCTCCATATTATGGTATGTGACCGGCGAGAGAAAATACGCGGACAAAGCAATTGAGATAATTAATGCCTGGTCGGCCAGACTGTGGGATTTTGATGATAACGACGCGAAATTGCTAGCTGGCTGGACCGGCCATGTGTTCTGCAATGCCGCCGAGATCCTAAAATATTCTAATTCCGGATGGCAACAAAAGGACATTACCCAGTTCAAGCACATGCTGCTTTCGGCGTATTATCCGCTCATTACCGGTTTTTTCCCGG
>NZ_DATHGC010000259.1:0-38277 GCF_035317785.1 Pedobacter sp.
CCTGGCCGCTGGAAGTTCCCGGTTCCACCCTTTTCATGGATATTGACGAAAAGCAGATCAGCATCAATGTCAAAGGAGGGAAGGCCATGAATTGGTATTTAGACATGACCACCGCCGGAAAGGCAGTGCTCCCTTTTAAAACCATCAGCAGCAGCAAAATTGATTGCAGCTTTGAAGGAATGGATTACTCCGTTACGGCAATTAAAGGCACTTTCAGCAAGCCAAACGACCAAACTGTTTTCAGGGTAACGCCAGCGAAGAACGCCATTCAAATAGATTTATCAGGTAGAAAATAGTGCCCGTCATCACGGGCACTATAAAACAATATTTATTTCCAGATAGACTTTACATTGTAAACCTCCAGGTTCTTCACCTCAATGTTGTTGCCCCAGAAGTGGAAGCCTTCTTTATTATTGCGGTCAGGTTTCCGTTCCATAGAGTAGGAATAGGCCCCGCCGTCTATAAATACTTCAATGGAAGTTCTGTCCACATAGATGTCGGCACTCAGCTCCATGCTGGTTGGATCCTGCGGGGAATAGAACATGCCATTTAGCATATTGAAGTTCATGTCATAACCAATCATGCGCTGGGCAAACAGGTTGAACCCGGCCTCAGTAGCATGCGATAGCTTAATGGTCGTTTTGATGCGCAGACGGTCAGCATTGTAAAATTCTTTCAGTTTCTCATTGGCCTCTCCGGAACTCAGGTTAGTCCATTTTTGCGCAGGTGTAAACAGTTTAGCTACCTCTTTTACCGGCAGACTATATAACCTGACGCCATCTTTTGTTTTCTTCAGGGTCAGTTCTGTAGGCAAAAGCATCATATTGTTGAAAGCCATTCCCTGCTGCGGCACCCGTCCCCAGCCGATCTGTATCCTGCGCCCGTCCGACTCCGGAATGTTATTGTAGGTCTGTGCAGCATAAATAGAACCGGAGGAAAAGTAATGCTTTCCGCTTTCCGGTTTAAAAGTTTTGCCGTCAAATGAGCCGATCATATACGTGTTTGAAGCACCATACATCACCCATTTTTTGTTGTTCTGATCCCCGTCTACGGCCAGCTCAAACAGGTCAGGGCATTCCCAGAATCCGGTGGTATGACTTTCAAACTTCCATTCTTTTAAGTTTGCGGAGGTATAAATGGAATGACCGTCGCGCTCATTCAGCGCCATTACCCAGTGCTTACCGGGCTTGTACCAGAATACCCTCGGATCCCTTGTGTCCTTGCTGTTCCATTTTTCCTTAGAGTCAATCACAGGCTTGCCATCATTGTACTTGGTAAAAGTGCGCCCCTTATCCAGACTATAAGCCACACACTGTACCTCCCTTTCCGGACTGTCTGCCGTATAAAGCGCCACCATAGCAGGCTTTCCGGGCTTTCCAAAGCCTGAAGTATTGTCGTAGTCGATCACTGCCGAACCGGAGAACATGGTGCCAATCTTATCCGGATGCAGGGCAACAGGAAGTTCCTCCCAGTGTACCAGGTCCTTGCTCACCGCATGTCCCCAGGACATATTTTCCCATTCCCTTTCAAACGGATTGTGCTGATAGAAAAGATGGTATTCACCCTCATAAAATACCAGTCCGTTGGGATCATTTACCCAGCCTCTTCTGGTCGTAAAATGGAACTGCGGACGGTTTTTTTCCTGGTATAAAGAATCCTGCCCCGCTATTTTATCATCCTGATAGATCTTGCTCAGTCCTGCCGCGTCGCCATCGTAACTGATCTTGATCGTCTTGCCTTTATAGGCGGTCATGTCCGAGAATACCCAGTATTCAGGTTCCCCGGAAGCAAGTCTTATTTTGAATTCACGCTCTTCCTTGTCGCCTGTTTCAAATTTCATGATCTTCCGTTCTGTCTTTTGTGAGATCGGGAAGTTGAGGTATCGCTTGGTGATCTTAATGGTGATGTCGGCAGCAAATAAGGAAATGCTGCAGCACAATACCATAACAGAGGCAAGTGTCGCTTTTAATATTGAGTTCATCGTTTATATTTTTGGTTATGTGTATGTTCTGTTTTCTTGTCGCCCATTACCAGCCCTTATTCTGCTGGTATAAGCCTTTGCTAAAGTTAACCTGATTTAGTGGAATCGGAAAATAATATGTGGGCATATCTTCTCCTACTTATTTTTCGACCGTTTTTAAGGCGAAATATGGTATGTCGTCAACTGAGTATAAAAGGACTGGCAGGTAAAAATTAGCATACGGACAAAATTAGAGATGGTTATAGCCAGGTACTCACTTTAAACACACCTGAGTCACACTTTCTTCACAAAAAGGTACCCTTTTGTGGCTTTGGTGTGAACAAGGTGTGAGCAAAGTGTGAAGATGTTATTTACAATATTGAAAAAGATTTAAAGTAGCGTCGTGTGAGGGTTGCATGACCTTAGGGGTCATGCAACCCCCTAGAAGCCCCCTTGATGAGGTTGTGAAGAAGTCATGAAGATTAGGGACAGCTGGTTTAACAGAAAGATAATACGGCGGTTGTGTTTTTATTCCTCAATAATTATACAACTTTGTGATATATAATTGTGAAATTGTATAAGGGAATAATTACAAATGACGGACCACCGTAAACTAACTGATCAGGAACTGGCCGGCCTTTTAAGGCTGGGCAACGAAACTGCGTTTAAAGTAGTGTATGACCGCTACTGGGAAAAGCTGTATTTCGTTGCGGCTAAAAGGTTGAACGATGCTTATGAAGCGGAAGAGGCCGTTCAGGATATTTTTCTGCAGCTTTGGAAGAACAGGGAAAATTTTGAGCTTAGGGAAACCTTTGAAAATTACCTCGCTGTCGCTGCCAAATTCCAGGTGATCAAAAGAAGATCAAAGCGCTTAAGAAGGGCAATTATTGACCAGCAACTGGCCAGTGAAGCGGAATTGAGAAACCTTGACAGCAACCATCACAATTGGAGCCAGTACGATTTTGAACAATTACAGCAAAAGCTAAGTAAGATCCTGGATGGGCTGCCGCCAAAATGTAAGCTTGTTTTTAGCATGAGCCGGGATGATGAGTATACCAACAAAAAAATAGCGGCTGAGCTTGGGATTTCTGAAAAGGCTGTAGAAAAGCATGTGACACATGCGCTGAAAACGTTAAAGAGTAAGCTTGGCAATTACTTTTTGCTGGTGTTGTGGTTTAATGAGATGATTTAAATTTAATATGGTTTCAACATCCATTTCCAGGCGGGTATGATTTGGATATGCATATCATCTATCGTCAATTCTTCTTCCTCATCAAGCGTGATGATCCAGGCTTCCTTAACCTTGCAATAGCCAGCAGCCTTAAGTAATCCTTTTATTTCCCTGTTCCTGGTGTCTGGATCGGTGAGTGTCCAGCTTACCTGTACAGGTAAAGCAGTTCCACCTTCCTGATAGACTACGAAATCACATTCACCTGTCGGTTCCGCATAATAATAGATATTATTGGTATAGATACTACCAAATCTAAGATACAGTTCTTTAAACACAAGATTCTCTAACAGTAAACCATTGTTGCCTGTATATTGTGCTGTATTGGCATTCAATAACCCATTATCCAGCCAATAGATCTTTTTGTCTGATTTTTCACGTTTGCTGTCTGAATAATCAAACCGGCTAATTCTTTTGAACAGATATGCTTGTTCAGCCATATCCATCGCCTCATAAATACTATTTATGCCTACACTATATTGCTGTGATTTAAGCTGATTATATAGTCGCCTATTGCTTATTGTTTTACCTATAGTGGATGCTGCCTGACGGTACAAACTTCTCAAATAGGTATAATTGCTTAGTTGATTATATTCTACAATGTCACGTAGTAACATGGCATTATAATATTCCTGTAAGTAAGCCAGGCTTATTTGCTGTGAAGGGAGATTAATGGTTTCCGGATACCCTCCGTGAACCAGATATTTATGAAACAATGCTATCGTTTTGCTTTTAGCCTGACCATATTCTGATGGTTTAAAATTGCTAAACTCACAATATTCTTTAAATGAAAGAGGTAATAATTCAATAGCTATGCTCCGGCCCCTCAATACGGATTTAAGCTCGGTATGGAGTACAGAGCTATTGCTGCCGGTAAAGAATATTTTTTTAGACCAGGTTTCGTTGATGCGGTTTAAAAAACGCTCCCAACCTGGTGCAGCTTGTACTTCATCAAAGAAGAACCATGCATCTTCCAATGTAGTTTCCGGATTGAGTTCCTGCCATGCCTGCAAAATTAAATCAAGTTGATGAGGTTCAAATTGTATACGTTCATCTTCAAAATTAAAATAGATGATCTGATCTGGAGCTACTCCACGGGCTGTTTTTAATTCTTCGATAGCTAACTGCATTGCGGAGGTTTTGCCGACACGCCGGGGTCCAATGATGGCCTGTATTTTTTCAAGATCCAATGATATCCCGGTATTACGGACTCTAAGTCCCTTCGAAAGGTTTCTTTCCCGATTTTGAATTAATATCTCTTTTATGATTTCCTTCATAGGTGCAAATATAATAAATTGTCTTTGTAAAAAAGACATTTAAATAATAAATTGTCTTTTTTACAAAGACAAAAACATAAAATCCTGATAAGTTTTTTCGAATCTAATGCATTATCGGGTATGAAAAAAGTGTAAAATCAGGTTAGAAAAATCACAAATAAAATCCTGGGATAAAAAAATAAAAAATAATTGGTAGGGTATACGGCCACTCATGGGACTATGTTCTAAATGCCCGTATAATGGACGAACATAGGATAAATATTCTCGCCGGCAAGATAGTGCAGGGAACTATTTCTGAGGAGGAGATGAAAGAGTTTAATGAATGGTATGTCACTTATGATGATCTTTTGCAGCATGTGATCTCTGCAGAAAATCGTGAAGTACTGGCTGAACGTATGTTTGGTAGTATTGCTGCTGATGCGGGTCTTTCTGCTTTAAGTTTAAAAAAGCGTTCATTCAGGTTATGGCCACAGCCTGCACCCAACTGGCTTCGGGGGGTCGCGGCGGCAGCGGCAATTTTGTTTGTAGCAGGGGCCGGGCTTTGGTTTTATACATCACGTCATCTCGAGGGAAGCGAAGCGACGAGAGATCTCTTGAACTATGCCAACAACGACATAGCACCGGGTAAAAACGGTGCCACGATTACGCTGGCGAATGGCAAGGTAATCGTGTTGAGTGATGCGAAGAGTGGAGTGGTAATAGGAGGTGGGTTAAAATACTCGGACGGGAGTGACGTTCGGTACTACTCCGGGTCTTCCCGAGAGCCAGTTCCGAATTCACTTCGGAATGAACTCGGGACAGGCAGCTCCTCAGGTTCGCTGAAGGGATCACAGAGTAGCACAGGCCCCGTCGGAGTACGCTCTCTTACTCCCACCGAGTTGCAGGACGCAGATGGGAAGGCGCAGAATTTGATTGCTGCTACGGCTAAGGGACAGACTTATCAGTTTACTTTGCCGGATGGGACGAAGGTCTGGTTAAATGCCGGCTCAAAATTGGAGTTTCCATCCAATTTTGTGAATGTAATGACAAGAAATGTGAGGCTTTCAGGTGAAGGATACTTTGAAGTGGCACAGGCTTTCACGTCATTGCGAGAGCCTGCCCCGAATTCAGTTCGGGGACACAGGACGAAGCAATCTTTTATTGTTGAAAGTGCCGGTCAACAGGTAGAAGTGTTGGGTACGCATTTTAATATCAACAGTTACGCAGATGAGGGCAGCGTGAAGACTACTTTGTTGGAAGGGAGTGTAAAAGTATCATCTTTAACCCCCTCGCCGTCATTGCGAGGAGGAACCCTTGAAACAAGTTCAGGGCAGGCTGTGCGGCAACCCCATAATGAGGTTGCTTCGATCCCTCGCAATGACGTGGTGTTGAAACCCAACCAGCAATCCCTCTTAACCGCTTCTAACCAATTACAAGTAAAGGACGTGGATGTAACCGAGGCCGTGGCCTGGAAAAATGGGTTGTTCTCATTTAACAATGCGCCTATGCAGACTGTAATGCGACAAATAGCACGGTGGTATAATGTAGAAGTGCAATACGAGAGCGAAGATCTAAAAAACAAGCTGCTGGATGGATCTGTGTCCCGTTATGATAAGGTTTCCGGGATATTGCATGCCATTACACAAACCGGAGCGGCTAAATTTAAAATTGAAGGTAAAAAAATCATCGTCATTAAATAATAAAAACCCGATCATCTTAACTATTGAAAAGAACCAATTAACCAATTACTAACACCGGCGAAGCCAGCTTGAGGACAAAACCCCAATAAAGTCTAGCCGAAAAAACAAACCAAACAGCATGAAAAGAATTTTACAAAGGAGGGAATAGGCCTAAGCTAATGGGGACAAAAGAAGCCGAATAGTGAGTCTAAGCACTATCCGGCAAGATTTTGAGTTAACCCAAAAACAAATTTCGAGATCAGTTTAACGTATTAACCCAAAGACATAAAGGTATGAAATTATATCCTTTTAAACCAGGTATGCCGTGTGAGTGGCTGCCGCCAAAAATATTCTTAATTATGAGACTAGTCATAATTATTATGATCGCCGGTTTCGTACAGGTATCGGCCGCCAGTTTCGGACAGAAGCTTTCTTACACAAAGAAGGACGCAAGCCTCCGTGAAATTTTCAAACAGATTACCCTGCAGACCGGGTACAATGTTTTATACTCACCTGAAAAGGTAGAAGCTAGTAAAAAGCTGAATGTGGATTTTAAGAATATAGATTTAAAGGCTGTGCTGGAAAAGCTGTCTGACGAGTCTTTTGTTTATAGCATTGAGGATAAGAACATTATTATTAAACCAAAAGAGCCTTCCTTTCTGGATAGGGTGGTGGATGCTTTTACTCCTCCTATTGACATTAGGGGTGCTGTATTGGATGAGAAGGGTGAACCGCTCATCGGGGTCACAATAAAACACAAGGGGGACAATTTAGGCGTGTCTACCGGAACAGACGGGAAATTCTCCATTACTGTACCAGACGAAAATACGATACTGGTTTTTTCCTACATAGGATTTAAATCACAAGAACTCAGAGCAGGTAACCAAAGCCTGGTTGTAACGATGCAACCAGAGGTATCCGAATTGCAGGAAGTTGTGGTCGCCTATGGAAAGACTACACAACAGGCTTTGACCGGATCAGTGACTGTGGTGAAAGGTGAGCAGATTGAAAGTTTACCGAACAGGAGTTTTGACAAAAGCTTGCAGGGCCTGGTACCCGGATTACAGATTACCCAAGGCACAGGTCAGCCGGGTGGCGGGGTTAGCAATATGGTATTAAGGGGGATTTCAACAGGTGGAGATGCCGGTTTTGGATCGACAGTGAGGAACCCTTTAATTGTCATTGATGGTGTCCCGGTTTCGCAAGAGGCTTTTCGATTTACGAATACAGGTAACGTCACGCCGTTCAGCAATCCCCTTGCTCAATTAAACCCTTCTGATATTGAAACGATTTCTGTTTTGAAAGATGCTGCGGCAATTGCACTGTACGGGTCGCAGGCCAGTAATGGTGTGATTTTGGTAACCACAAAAAAAGGAAAATCTGGTAAAACCAATTTTCATTTCCGGCATCAAACGGATCTTTCATCTCGATTAAAAGGGGCCATTGAAGTCCTCAGCCAACAGGAATACCTAAATATGCTTTATGAAACCTTTAGAAATACAACAAGGGTGGTTGGCGGGGTGTCTATCCCCTGGACTGATCTTGAGATTCTTGCCGAACTGAAAAAGAATTTCCCAGTCAGGGCGGACGGCAGCTTTTATCCGGCTCCTGATTGGTTTGGCGAATTGTTTACCAACAACGCAACAACTGTATCCAATGAAGCGGGTATGTCAGGAGGTAGCGACAAGAGTAATTTTTACCTAAATGTTGAATATACCAAACAAAATGGTGCTGTACAGAAGACAGGCTATGACCGTAAATCCATGCGCTTTAACTTTGAAAGCAGACCAATATCCTGGTTAAGACTTGGGACAAATACAACTTTATCGTATAACATTCAGAACTATTCTGGTGAAAGCGAGAATGCACTGGGCTTTGCCACAGGTTACGCGATGTCACCATTGAATCCGGTTCGCCTCGAAGACGGGAATTATAAGCTGATTTATCCGTTTGGTTCTACAAATAGCACTGCACCAAATGCTGTTGCGATTGCTGAATACAATATCAATAGAAATGTTGCTTACCGAGGTTTAAGCAAATTATATGCTGAGCTGAAACTATTTAAAGATTTCGCTTTCAGCAGTAGCTTGGGAGTAGATTTTATGCTGGCAGAAATGAAGCAGAAATACGACCCCAGATTTTTAGCTGCTTCTGCTTCCGCTACAAGACCCAAAATTGCTGAGAAAGACGAACGGCGCGGAAATATTATCAATACTAATACATTTATATACAATAAATTATTTAATGATAGGCATGCAATAAATGTTTTAATTGGGCAGGAAGCACAAATCCTCACCAATAAAGTACTTCAGGCGGAAGCAACAGGAACTGCTGTTACTTTGCCTTATTTCGATCAGTTAGGAAGTGCAGGTTATACTATGAGCTCAATCAGCGGATCGGTAAGTCGGCAAACATTGCTTTCGATTTTTGGGCAGGCCCGCTACGGCTACCTGAACCGGTACTTTGTGTCTGGCAGTATACGGAAAGACGGTTCCTCAAAATTCGGAGATCAATCGCAGTGGGGAACCTACTGGTCAACTGGGCTTGGTTGGGTTTTAAGTGAAGAAAAATTTCTAAAAGAAAAAGTAGCATGGCTAGACTATTTTAAGCTAAGAGGAAGTATAGGTGCTGCTGGTAATTCTGGTGCAGTAAGTGCGCTCACCCGTTTTGATTTGATAGGTGCAGCAAAATTTCTAGGAAAGGATGCTTTTTACCCCTCTCTTCTTGGTAATCCGCGAATTGAATGGGAAGAAACTTTTACCTGGGATGCGGGCCTGGAATTAAGGCTTCTGAAAAACAGAATGAGTATTACTGCAGACATCTACCATAAAAAAACAAATGGGTTGATCTATACAACAAATTTACCTTCTACTGCTGGGTTTGGAGAGGTGCTGGATAACATCGGAGATATGGAAAACCGCGGCGTAGAGCTTTCTGTGTTAGGAGCGGTTGTTCAAGGGAAAGAATTTAGGTGGAACCTTAATGTAAACTGGAGTTCCAATCAAAACAAACTAACAAAAGCGAATGTTCCATTGGCTTCTGTTTCAGGAAGTTTGATGGCCAATGAAGAGGGAAGAAATTTCAATTCATATTACCTGCCTATTTGGCTTGGGGTAAATCCTGCTGATGGGAAGCCACAATGGAAAGATTCAAATGGAAACCCAACCAGTACTTATGGCAATGCCAAAAAAGAATTTGTCGGGAAACCCCAGCCAGATGGATTTGGTGCTATTAATAATACTTTTGGTTTTAAAGCTTTTGAGCTTTCAGCTCAATTTTACTACCAGTATGGCTCAAAGTTATATAACGGTACAGGGTCTTCTTTATTAAGTGATGGCCGTACTCCTTACGCTAATCAACTAAAACAGGCGTTGGACTACTGGAAGAAACCGGGGGATATAACCGCAAATCCAAGAAGGTTGCTAAACAATACCTCGGATGGTGGCAACAATGTCTCAACTCGTTACTTATTTAATGGAGACTATATCAGACTTCAAAATGTAACTATCGCGTATGCCTTTCCGAAAGAGATACTTAGCCACTTGCATCTGGCTGCGTTAAGGATATTCCTCCAAGGGAATAACCTTAAGGTATTTACGCTGTTCCCAGGCCCAGATCCAGATAATGCAAATGTAATTGGATCAACTGCTTTTGCTTATCCCAGTCAGCGGTCTTTTTCTGCCGGCCTAAATGTGAACTTTTAAATTTAAAACTATGAAACCATATTGCTATATATTTATTTCAATTCTGTTAGCTGCAGGATCTACATCTTGCAAAAAATCTTTTCTTGATGAGGGGATAGCTAATACAAGAATCCTGACCCGTCAGGATTATGTTAAGGACTTAAAAACAACTAGTGAATATTTAAGTGGTATTTATACTAAAGTTGCTAGTGATCTTTTTTCTGGATACCACATCATCTATCCGGAACTGGCTGCGGATAATATTAAACCTGTAGTTGGGACAGGTGCTGGAGGTGCAACACCTTTAGGTGCCCACTATGAATGGAACCAGCGTGTAGATGATATGTCATCAACGTCAGTTACATCAACCTCCTTCAATTGCAATGAACTTTCGTACGGTGCGTACCAGCTTATCCGTTCCTGCAATTTTGTATTGGAAAAGGCTACAGAATATAAGGATCAAGATCCTTCACTTGCAGATGCGATGATGGGCCAAGCTTATGCAATACGGGCTTTGAGCCATTTTTTCTTAGTAAATGTATTTGCACAAAGCTATAATTTTAGTAATGATGCTTCGCATCCTGGTATTGTCTATATTACTTCTGTTAATTGGACTGATCCGATCAAAAGCAGGAATACCGTTGCCGAAGTTTATGTAAATGTTATTCAAGACCTGAAGGCTGCTGTATCTTTATTGCCAGTAGCCTCATCCAGCACACTAACCATGAACAGAAATGCTGCAATAGGACTGCTCGCTAGGGTTTACTTGTTTAAAGGAGATTGGGGCTTAGCTAAAAACCTAGCCAGGCAGGTGGTTGCGGCAGTGCCGATTATGACAGCGAACTATCCGAGTAAATTATTTACTCTTGAGGAGAAAGAAGTGCTATTTCAATTACCCCCAGGCATCTTTCCTGTCGATCAGTATGGTTCCACCTTTCCAGGTGCTTATTTCAGGAGCGATCTTCAGTTCAGAGCTACTGCAGATATTGCCTCACTCCTAAATGAAGACCCAAATGATGCAAGGAAAGTTTGGGTTACTTCAGTTTTGGGGAACTGGCATATTACTAAATTTCCTGTTAATGTAGTTACTGGCGGTTTTAGTCCGGATGGGGCTTACTACCATAGTGTACTACGTTCTTCAGAGCTGTATCTGATGGCTGCTGAAGCTTATGCACAGTTAAACAATGTAGACAGTGCCCGTTTCTACCTAGACGCTATCCGTATGAGGGCAAACCCCGCAGCTTTACCTACAACAACTAGTGGAATAGTATTATTGGAAGCCATTTATAAAGAGCGTAGGAAAGAATTGGCTTTTGAGGGATGGAGGATGTTTGACCTGCTACGCTGGAAAAAAGGAGTGACCCGGGCTGATGCACTAAGCGCTGCTGCCCAGATGCTTCCTTATCCAAGCAATAAGGCCATTTCGCCGATTCCGGGCCTTGATGTTAAAGTTTCTGACTTTGTACAAAATCTGGATTATTAGAAAACAAATAAATAGGATATTTTATGAATTTTAAAATAATGTTGATTGTATTTATAAGTTTATCAATACTTTTTGATAAACCTACTAAAGCTCAGAAAAAGGCACTTGCAAAGGCAGCTAAAATTATTTTAGAGATTGAGTTTGATGAGAATTTTAATAAATCTGCTATTGATCTTAAATCTAGTTCTTACGATTATGTTGGAGGGTTACACTGGAAGACCATAATTCCGAAAATTGAAGCTAATCAGGCGAAATATTTAATTATTAGCAGCAAGCCAGTATGGATAAATTTGAATTCTGTTTTAGGATCGAAAAATAAACTAAACCTATATGAACCTGGAGACAGCATTCACCTTGATTTAGAGAATGGAGAACTTATTTATTCAGGTAGAAATTCTGATAAGTTCAAAATGCTTCAAGAGCTTAAAAGAAGTAGAGCACTTCTAAAAGTCCCTAATATTCTGGGAATTAATGAAAATAAGCCAGATAGAGATTTGTATAAAGTGGATGCAGTTCAGGAATATCTGAAATGGAGTAGTTTTTTCGATGACAATTTGAAACTAATTGAGCAAATATTCCAATCTTATCAAAATAAAATAAGTGCATTTGCTTTTGGCTATTTAAAAGCAGATCTGATTTCCGATGTTGAATATGAGCGCCTAAGAAAATTCGGCAAGCTTAGGGATCAATTCTCAATCCTTAAAATTTCTCCTGATAGGTTAGGCCAGCTATTCGATTCAACTGCCTATAACAACTCTGTTAAATGGCTCCATTCTTATACAGGAAAAACAAGCAGCTATTATTACTACTATGATTTTGTGCGTAAGTCTGTCGAAAGAAAATATAACTTCAATTCTGATCACGAGCTGTTCAAAACAGCTGCACGGAAGGTAGCGTATGCAGATCTGGCAAAAAATATATATAGTGGAGATATGCTACAGGGATTTTTTGTATACCTGCTTACAGAACGAGGATTAAAAGAGCATACGTATGGAGATAAACAACAAAGTCCGGAAATAGAGCATTTGCTAAAAGAATTTTATAAGATGCCAGGATACCCTGCATATAAAACTTATGTAAAGGGATATGAACAAATGATCAGGGAATGGGCGATAAGCGTTGGCCATAATGCCCCTGCTTTTAACCTGATGAATGAGAGAGGGAATTTATATACAAAGAAGGATTTAAAGGGAAAGGTGGTTATGTTAAACTTCCTTGACGATAGCATGGAAAGCGGGGAAATGGCAGTTGCACTTAAGAAAATGCAACTGGTATTTGAGAGAAATCGGGATGTCCTGTTCGTAAACGTTTTTGTAGAGAGGGATAAGATGTTATGGAATAAAGACATGGTGGCTTCCGTAAATGGGATAAAAAATGTCATTAATTTATACATTAATGATGAGGAGAAAAATAATCCTATACTTAAATATTACAATGTTAAAGCATATTCGGAGTTTGGTGTAAAAGCGTATCCCAAAATTTTCCTTTTAAATAGTCGGGGGCAATTTGTTTTTAATGGTGAGTTTATGAGGGTTAACGGTGGCCCCTTAGAACGCATTACTTATCATGTACTTCCAGATCCGCTGAGGGATAACGGCGCGTGCCTTATCAGTGAAATCAATAAACAACTGGCTTTGATGAAGGACGGCCCTTACGTGTTCCATACAAAAGATTCAGTTATTCTTTATCAGATCAAGTCTACTTTCCAGTCTGAACGGAATGCTATCGCAGACATCGCAGGTAAGCAGCTGAATGTACAAACGGATAGATTCGATAAAATCTTTAAGGTTAACGTAAAAAGCAACCTTAGTGTCGAAACAGACAAGTGGAATAGGCCCATGAAGTTGTTTGTGTTGTCTGATATTGAAGGCAATTTTGCTGCCTTTAGAAAACTATTGCAATCTAATAAAATCATTGACGATCAGTTTAACTGGATTTTTGGGAAAGGACATTTGGTATTTGCAGGCGATATGTTTGACAGAGGCGTACAGGTGACAGAATGCTTATGGCTGGTATATATGCTGGAAGAAAAGGCGAAAGCCGCTGGTGGCTATATGCATTTTGTGTTGGGTAACCATGAGATAATGAACCTGCAGGGTGATCATCGCTATGTTGAAGATAAATATAAGGGCAATGCGGCTTTAATGGGGAAAACTTTGGCTCAGTTATATAATGAGGATAGTGAGCTGGGCAGGTGGCTGAGGACAAAGAATATTGTAGAGAAGATCGGGGATTTACTGCTTACGCATGGTGGGATTTCAAATGAGATGAGTAATCTGAAACTGCCTGTTGGGGAGATTAACCAACTCGCAAGGCCAAATTATGCAAACAAGGAGGCAGATTATAAGGATGTGAATACTCGTACGATCATGAGTAGCAAAGTTGGGCCATTTTGGTACAGGGGATATTATGATCTTAAATCTAAGGTAACTGAAGCTGGTATAGATAGTATTCTTCGTTCTTTTGATGTGAAACACATTATAACAGGGCATACCATTATTGCGGACACAATCAGTACACATTACAGCAACAAAGTAATCAATACGGATACGAAGCATAAAGATGGGAAAAGTGAGGCTTTGCTAATTGAGGATAAGAACTTTTACAGGGTAAACGCGGAAGGGAAAAGGGTGCTGTTGTTTAAGGAAGAGGAGAAATAATTAATAGCTAGTCCGGGGCCCTGAAACAAGTTCAGGGTGACGTGGCTCATAAAACGAAATCCAAAATGAAAAAAATATTAATATTATTAATTGCAGGGTTGGTGATCCAGTCTTGTAAAAAAGAAGAAAGCTCACCTGCTTTGGCTTCCATTACAGTAGTTAATGCTGCTATTGATGTGGCTGCGGCTAAGGCTTATGCTTCGGATAAGCAGGTGTACTGGTCGGCAATCCCTGCTGCGGATGCCGTTAACTTTGCCAGCTCAAAGCACTTCGGGGTTTTTACAGGAAGCAAGAATGTAATCGCAGTTAATTCTGCGGATACCACTAAAACTTTGTATAGGAACTCGTCGGAGTTTAATGAAGGCGGTTTAAACACTTTGTTTCTTTGCGGACAAACCGGCAGTTATGAAGGGGTTTACCTGGCCGATGAAGTCTTGCCGAATTATACAGAAGAAGTTGTGGGCATCAGGTTTATTAACCTATCGCCAAATAGCCCTGCTATAAGCGTGAACCTGACTGCTACCCCAACAGTTAATGAAGCAAGCGGAGTGGCTTACAAGCAAAAATCAGAATTCAAAATCTATCCGGCTAGTACTGTAACAACTGGCATCGCTTTCCAAGTGAAAAATGCCACTACTGGTGATTTACTGGCAAAGTATAACTTGCCAGCCACAGCAGTGTCACCATACACAACAGCAACCGTAGCTCAGGCTAGATTAAAAAATGTAACGCTGGTGATTAAAGGTTTAGTTGGTGGCACGGGAACAAACGCTTTTGGCGTGTTCCCAGTACCACATTACTAGTAAGAAATTAAATCAAAATTTAGGTCAATAGTTAAGGCGTGTTCATCCCGGAGGGGATGACACGTTTTTATTGAACAGCCAGTACTTCTTCTTGAAGGAAAACTTTAATCTACTGTCCCTGCGGGTCTCATGCCTTTACCTTTCTGATTTTGGAGGTCGTCACCAAGATCGGCACGGGCCTCTTCGGCCAGTTGCTCGAGAGCAGCCACCATTTCAGGGAAAAGTGTGCTGACATCATAACGCTCGCCAGGGTCGCGCTGCAGGTTGTATAAGGCCCGGGGAAATTCATGGTTTTCATTGACCCTGCCCGGAAGACCGTTCATACCTGGTGCGAATTCTTCGTACGTGCGGCCGGGATGGGTAAATACCAATTTCCAGTCACCTTGTCTGACCGCTTCAAGGCTGTTCTTTCTATAATAATAAAGGAAATTCTGACGGGGGGTCTGGTTGTCATCGCCTTTCAGGAGCAGGCTGATGTCCTTTCCGTCTATACGCTGCTTTGGTTGTGTAGCACCGGTCAGATTGGCGATGGTAGGCAACAGGTCTATGGTGGATACCAGCTTATTGCATACCCGGCCAGCGGGGACGGTGCCTGGCCAGCGCATGATGCAGGGTACGTGTTGCCCGCCTTCAAAGGAGTTGCCTTTGCCTTCCCTGAACCCGCCTGCAGAGCCCGCATGATCACCATAGTTGAGCCAGGGCCCATTGTCGCTCGTAAAGATGACGATCGTATTTTTATCCAGGCCCTGTGCTTTCAGCTCTTTTAAGATCTCGCCGACCGACCAGTCTATCTCCATCAGCACATCGCCGAATATACCGCGTTTGCTTTTGCCTTTAAACTTTTCTGAAACAGCAAGGGGCACATGGGGCAGGGGATGAGGGACGTACATAAAGAAGGGATCTTTTTTATGTTTGCGGATAAAACTTACCGCCCGCTCTGTAATAGAGGTAGTGATCTGAGCGATATCATCAAGCGTTTTTGCAACTTTTACAGGCTCATTGCCCTCTATCATGGGTAGCTCGGGATAGTGGGCGTTTTTTTGATTGGGGTGCAGCGGCCACATATCATGTGAATAAGGCACGCCATAAAATTCATCAAAGCCTTGCTGCAGCGGGAGAAACTTTTTGTTATCGCCCAGGTGCCATTTACCGAAGATGCCGGTGGCGTAACCGTGGTCTTTCAGCAGGTCGGCAATGGTTTCTTCCTGCGGATTAAGGCCGATTTTGGAATTGGGGCCAAGGGCGCCGCTGATGCCGAGGCGGTTGGGATAGCAGCCTGTCATGATAGCTGCCCTGGAGGCGGAGCAAACGGCCTGCGCGGCCAGAAAATTGGTAAAACGGGTGCCTTCGGCGGCCATGCGGTCGAGGTTTGGCGTTTTGTAGCCCAGCGCGCCGGTGACCGAAAGGTCGCCATAGCCCATGTCGTCCATAAAGATGAGCACAACATTGGGGGCTTTTTTCGGAACATTTATGCGCATTCTGGCTGCTCCCAGTAACAGACAGGAACAAACGGAGATAAGGGTGATGAGTACAATACGGAACCTGGTTTTGTAAAAGCGGTCATTCATTCACGAAAAGTTATAAATTGTGAAATCATAAATTTATAGTTTTTAAGCCGAATTGTTACCATACGTAAATAGCTTATTTTAGCTAAGTTTGCAGTAATGAATGTCAGAAACTTTGTTTTCTTTATTGCTGTAGTACTGATCGGGTGCTTTAGCCGGGCTGCTGCCCAGGTTGATGTATTGCCTGCCGATTCGGCAACTCAGACGAATAGTATGGCTGAGCGGAAAGCAAGGGCCGCTGCGTTTAAAGCCAGGCAAAAGTTTGTGACAGATTCTATAATGACCCATACCTGGCTTTTTCCGGATTCCGCTGTCAATAAACACCTGATCATAGACAGCATCATCAAGGCAAATGTGTACGGAAGATCTAACCTGATCAACAGATATAAAGACTACGCTTCAAGAAAAATCAGCAGGTACCGGCTGGGCACCCCGGTTCCCAAAGGCCAGGTCTGGGTACCTGCAGTGGTTACGCTGCTGCTCATTTTGTTTGCCACTTTAAAAATCTCTTTTGCGAAGCAACTCCAGACCATAGTACAGTCTTTCTTTAGCAACAGGGTACTGAACAACTTGAACAGGGAAGATAATTTGTTCACTTCCTGGCCTTTTTTACTCTTGTTTGTACAATTTGGGTTCACTGTGGGAATGTTTTTTTACCTGGTATCACAGTTTTATCACATCTCTTTTCCCGGTACCGGGTTTCAGTTTTACATCAGTATTTCTGTCCTTATTATAGTGTTGTATATTTTCAAAATCGTGATCTTAAGGCTGCTGGGCTATCTTTTTAACCTTCAGAGGCCAGTTAATGAATACGTTGTCATATTATATTTAAGTTATTTTAACTTGTCTTTAGTGTTTATTCCGCTGGTCATTGCCTTCGCATTGTCGCCATTAAAATACGGGCCATATTATATAGCTATCTCTTTTGTGCTTTTATGCATTATATTTGCGTTTCAGTTCATAAGAGCAGGGGTAAATATTTTATCGCATCATCGATTTCCGAAAATCTATTTATTTTTGTACTTTTGTGCCCTCGAAATTTGCCCTATATTAATTTTAATCAAGGCAATAGGATTATAAGCTGTAATTTTTAAAATGCAAGAAAAGACAGAAGATAGGTTGCGTAAGGTAAAGAGTATATTAGTGACATTACCGAAGCCGGAAACAGAGAAATCTCCGTACTTTGATTTGGCGAAGAAGTACAACTTGAAAATCGATTTTAGATCATTTATTCATGTTGAGGGTATTCCTGCCAGAGATTTTAGGAAGGACAAGATTACTTTAAGTGATTTTTCTGCGGTGGTTTTTACCAGCAGAAACGCCGTGGATCATTTTTTCAGGATATGTGAAGAGATGAGGCACGAAGTCCCGGCAGATTTGAAATATTTCTGTATTTCGGAATCGACCGCATTATACCTTCAGAAATATATCCAGTACAGGAAGCGTAAGATCTTTTTTGGTAAGCAGACTGCTGCTGACCTTGCCGAGATTTTGAAAAAGCACGCCACAGAAAAATTTCTGTATCCCTGCTCAGATGTGGCCACTGAAGATACCATGAATTTCCTGCAGAAGAACGGATACGATGTGACTCCTGCAGTGCTGTTTAAGACTGTAGTTTCTGATCTTTCTGATCTTGCGGAAGTGTTCTATGATGTGATCGCGTTCTTTAGTCCTTCAAGTATTCAGTCTTTGTTTATCAATTTTCCTGAATTCAAACAGAATAATACCAGGATTGCCGCGTTTGGTGTAAACACGCACAAAGCAGTGAAGGATGCGGGCCTGATCGTAGACATCGCTGCGCCGATGCCGGAAGCTCCTTCGATGATTATGGCTCTTGAGAACTATATTAAAAAGTCCAACAAGTAGTTATTCCCGTTATTCATTTTGTCCTAAAGGCATATTTTTATCATTATTAATTGTATATTTCAATCATATTTGATAAAATTGTTATAAAATTGCTTTGACTACACTATGAGAAACATATACTTATTGAGTTTTTTTATTGTTACCATCTTGCTTTCCAGTTGCGGAAAGGGCGGCCAGGGAGAGTTGGTTGGGGTCTACAATAGGAAATTCAGGAATAACAGAATTCCGCTTGGAATGGTTTATATACCCCCCGGACGAACGTTAATTGGTATTGCTGATGAGGATATCAATAATTCGCAGAGTTCTCCAAGCAGGATGACCTCCTTTAGCGCCTTTTTTATGGACCAGACCGAGATATCAAATGCCGAATACAGGCAGTTTGTAAATTGGGTCCGTGATTCTATTGCTGTAACTACTTTGGGCCCTGCCGGGGCACCGACTTTTTTTAAAGCCCAGCCTCAGGCGGCTGCAGGTGCACCGGGAGCCGCAACGGGTCAAAGAAATATTGACTGGAGAAAGGTGGGCAACGGTTCCCTGCTGTGGAGCAACAAGAACAACGGATTTGGCAGCAAGCTGAATGCCATGTACTATGGTGGCGCAGATGCGATTCCGGGAAGAAATGAAATTGACATCAGAAAACTGAGATATGCTTACAGCTATGTCAGTTCTGATCTTGCTGTTGAAGGCAGGAAAGACCCCAATAAAAAAAGACAGGATTTTATCGTAACCTACACGGACCTGCCTGATCCGAATAATCCAAACCATCACCCTTCTATTCCTGTTTATCCGGATACGCTGGTATGGAAAGTGGATTATTCCTATTCTCAAAATGACCCTATGGTCAAAACTTATTTTAACCATCCTTCATACGATGATTATCCTGTGGTTGGTGTCACCTGGGAGCAGGCTTCGGCATTTTGTGTGTGGCGTACGCGCTTTTACGAATCTGTTGCCGTTGCGAGAAAGCAACCGCTGAATGCAAGGCCGGAATACCAGCTGCCAAGCGACGGACAGTTTGAGTATGCTGCCAGGGGTGGTAATGTAAAGACCAAGTATCCCTGGGGCGGCCCTTATGTGCGCAATACAAAGGGATGTATGCAGGCCAACTTTAAAGTCGGAAGAGGTAACTATTCTGATGATGGCGGTATGTATACTGTAAATGTGAAATCTTATTTTCCAAATGACTACGGTCTGTATAATATGGCCGGGAATGTTGCGGAATGGACTGTAACTGCTTACAACCAGTCTGCTGCTCCAATGCTGCTTGACTTTAATCCAAACTTTACTTACGTGGCTAAGACCAACGACAGTAAATACCTGAAACGTAAAGTAGTAAGAGGGGGTTCGTGGAAAGATATAGGTTTCTTCCTTCAAAATTCAGTCGGTACCTATGAGTACCAGGACCAGGCGAGATCGTATATAGGATTCAGATGTGTTTCTGCGTATCCTGGTACAGACATCACCTACAAAAACTAATAAAACTTATAACATTATCCTTATTTAGAAAAACATGGCAGCAAAGCAAAAATTTGATTGGTTACACGTGGCAATTTCCTGGGGTGCCAGTATCGTAATTTTAGGCGCATTATTTAAAATTCTTCATATTGGAGGAACGTTTGGAAACTGGGCAATTGGCGCCGGTTTGGGTATTGAGTCTATACTGTTCTTCTTAACGGGCTTCAGACAGCCTGCTCAGGAGCTTCCATGGGAAAGGGTCTATCCTGAGCTGGATGATAAATATGATGGTGAGCTTCCAAAATCTTCAAGACCAGCTGTTAGTGCCAGCCCTTCTTCAACTGCGGCACTGGATAAAATGCTTTCAGACGCAAAAATTGGTCCTGAACTGATTGAAAGTTTGGGCGCAGGCTTACGCACTTTTGGTGATAAGGTAGCTGCGATATCTAATGTAGCTGATGCCTCGGCTGCAACAAGTGAATTTACCGGAAAGGTAAAAACAGCTTCCGCTAGTTTTGATGGTCTGAATAATGCTTTTACCAAAGCTACCGCTCAGCTCGCCGAACTGGGTGACAGCAATGTGGCTTCACAGTCGTATCATGACCAGGTAAATGCGCTGGCAAAAAACCTTTCTGCTTTAAATGCGGTATATGAGCTGGAGCTGCAGGATTCGAGCGCGCACCTGAAATCAATGAACAAGTTTTACCAGAATCTTTCACTGACCATGAATAACTTTAACGAGTCCATGGAAGATTCTAAACAGTTTAAGGAAGAAGTAGGTAAACTGGCTAAAAATCTGTCATCATTAAATGCCATTTACGGCAACATGCTGTCTGCTATGAACCAGCCACGTGTATAATTAGTAATCTAACTTTTTATTAATTAACAACAGAATTATTTAGAATGGCCGGAGCAAAAGAGACAACGAGGCAGAAGATGATCAATATCATGTATTTGGTATTGCTTGCTATGCTTGCGCTGAATGTATCAGATACAATATTAAATGCCTTTAAGAATTTCAATGATAGTCTGGTGAGTTCTAAAACCAATGTGAACACCAGTATTGACCAGTTGTTCTCATCATTTCAAAATACCAAGCTTAAAGATGAGCCTGCAAGGGCACAACCGATCTGGGAGAAAGCCAACAAGGCTAAAGCTTATGCAGATGATTTAAACAACTACGTGCAGCAGTTGAAAGACCGTTTTCAAAAAGCGGGTAATGGTATAGATGAAGAAACGGGAGACCTGGTTGAAAGGGCGAATATGGACATTGCCCAGGGAATTATGATCAACCAGAAGGAAGGGGGGAAGCTGAAGGACAAAATCAACGAAACGCGTGAGAAACTGATCGCTTTGCTGGATGCAAAAGACAGGGCGGGCATAACTTTTACACTCGAAGCAAAAGACGCCGTTAAAGGCATCAGTGGAAATAAGAAATGGGAAGATGTTAACTTCGGTGAGGGCATGCCCCTTACTGCTGCCAATACTACTTTGAGCAAGATTCAGTCGGATGTAAAAAATGCTGAGGCAGAGGTGGTTAAGAAGTTGTTTGGAAATATGGATAAAGCATTGGTCAACCTGGATCAGTTTGCTGCGGTTGCTGTGGCGCCGAGTTCTTATATTGTACAGGGACAGCCGTATACCGCTGAGGTATTTTTGACTGCCAGTGATTCCAGGTCAAACCCTGAGATCTCTGTTGGCGGAAGCAGTTTATCTGTAAAAGACGGAAAAGGAACTTATACCGGCGGTACAGGCAGTGTCGGGGTATTTAAATGGAAAGGTACTATCCGGGTAAGACAGACGGACGGGCAGATCAAAGAATACTTTACTCCTGAACAAACATACCAGGTGGCCAAACCATCTGCAACGGTATCGCCGGATAAGATGAATGTGATCTATGCAGGTATCCCTAATCCGTTTTCTGTCTCTGCTGCTGGCTTTCCACTGGAAAGTGTTCATGCATCTATAACAGGCGGCTCCATCGCCGGTGGCAGCGGAAAGTATATGGTAAATGTGGGCGGTACGCAAGTAGGCAAAACTCTAAGTATAAATGTTTCTGCGACAAATGGCGGAAAAACCTTAAATTTAGGTTCGCAGCAGTTTAGGGTGAAAGCATTGCCTACACCAAAAGCGTACATAAAAGGTAAATCCGGTGGTAATGTTCCCTTGGAATGGATCGAAGGGTCGGGTGTATTGGAAACACAGCTTGAAGATTTTGTCTTTGATGTAAAATTCAGGGTACTCCGGTTTTCTGCTACCTTTATCAATCCGAGATCGGATGCGGTAACGATGCAGAACAGCGGGGCGGGATTCGGGGGACAGATTAAGGGAGCACTGCATTCTTTAAGGCCGGGAGCAACGATCATCTTTAAGGATATTGTTTGTGAAGGTCCTGACGGAAGACAGAAAGTGCTGGATGGAATAACATTTGTAGCAAAATAGCATATTATGAAAAAGATTTTAGGTATTGTAGTATTGTTGTTATTAGGTGCGGGGGTTTATGCACAGGACAGTATTCCTCCTGCGGGAGCAGACACTGTGAAGAAATCGAGGATCAAAACCCCGCCAAAGGATGGTTTTGCGGTAAGGAAAGATATAGACAGTAATGTCATGGTTCCTTATGCTGACGTGCGTGAGGAAGATGTAGTATATTCTAAACGGATCTGGAGAGAAATTGACCTGCGTGATACGATCAATTCTGTTTTGGGTGCTGAAGGCTCTAAACTGATCGATGTGTTATTGGAAGCGATAGGGAATGAAGAGCTTACCGCTTATTCTAATAAAGATACAACAGCTGGTAAATTACTGGATGATAATGATTCCTTTAAGATTGCGCTGACTGCGCAGGAGGCATTACAAAGTGCAAGAGGTTCGGTTGAAGGTGTTGCAGATTCACTGACCGGAAAAATAGCCGCGCCATCTCTGGGAAGACTGAGGTCGGATGAGTTTGTGAAATACCGGATCAAGGAAGACTGGATCCTGGATACAAAGCGGTCTATTTTTGAACCCAGGATAGTAGGTATTGCGCCGATGAAGATGGTAGAAGGGAACTGGCAGCCGGTATTCTGGATCTATTATGACGATGCCAGACAGCTGCTGAGCACTAAACGTTTGGTCAACCCGGCTAATGATGCGTCTACGCTAACCTTTGATGATTTTTTTGTGAGGAGGTTGTTTTATAGTTATATTGTTAAGGAGACAAACCCGGGTAATAAAAACATCACGGACATGCTTGGACTGACTGATCCTAAGGATCCGAAAAAACTATATGAATCTGAAAGGATTAAGAAATCGGTATCTGATTTTGAGCAGAGTCTTTGGGAGTATTAAAGTGTTTGAAGGAAGAAAATAGCAGAGGCCCCGATGTTTTTTACATTGGGGCTTTTTGCTGGATAAAATGATCGAGCAGTTTTTTGATCTGAGATTTATTCAATACTTCAGCCAGTTCGGCTTCTGTTGCTTCCTTTATCTTTTTGACAGATTTGAAATGTCTCAGCAATTTGTCTGCAGTGGTTTTTCCAATACCTCCGATTTCTTCAAGTTCGGTCTTGAGTGTGCCCTGATCTCTTTTCTTTCGGTGAAAGGTGATTCCAAACCGGTGCGCCTCATCGCGGAGCTGCTGGATCACTTTTAAGGTCTCTGATTTTTTGTCCAGATAGAGCGGATAGGAGTCGCCGGGATAATACAATTCTTCCAGCCTTTTGGCGATGCCGATGACGGTTACTTTTTTGTCAATGCCTAGCTTCTTCAGACTGGTCATTGCAGAGGAAAGCTGACCTTTGCCGCCGTCAATGATGATCAATTGGGGCAATGTGCCCTCTTCTTCAAGCATGCGCTTATATCGCCTGTAAACGGCTTCTTCCATCGTAGCAAAATCATTGGGGCCTTCTACTGTTTTTACATTGAAATGCCGGTAGTCTTTTTTTGAGGGTTTGGCGTCCTTGAATACGACAATAGCGGAAACCGGGTATTTGCCCTGGAAGTTGGAGTTGTCAAAGCATTCGATGTGTTTGGGGAGCTGGGTAAGCCTCAGGTCCTTTTGCATCTGGCTCAGGATCCTGTCGGTCCGGAGGTCCGGATTTAATTTTTCATATTGGTTGAGTTTTTCCTTTTTAAAGAAGAGCACGTTCTTTTGTGAAAGTTCCAGTAATTTTTTCTTCTCGCCAAGTTTTGGGACGGTGAACCTGAGGTTTTCATCAATGAGTATAATGTCAAATGGGACAATGATCTCTTTTGAAGTACTGTGGAACCTGGTGCGAAACTCTGTGATGGCGATGGTGAGCAGTTCCTCATCGGTTTCATCCAGACGCTTTTTGATTTCAATGGTCTGGGTCTGAATGATGCTCCCGTTCATTACCTTTAAATAGTTTACAAAGGCATAGCGCTCATCAGAGGCAATACTCACTACATCTATATTGGTAATTGCGCTGTTTACCACTGTCGATTTGCTTTGATATTTTTCCAGGACCTGTAGTTTTCTCTGGTACTGATGCGCATATTCAAAGTTGAGCTGCTCAACGGCATTCCTGATTATCTGTTTGACGTTTTTGATGACGTTGCCTATCTTCCCGTTGAGGATGTCCTTGATCTCTTCGATGCCGTTGTCATAATCCTCAAGTGTCTGATAAGCCTGACAGGGGCCTTTACAATTGCCGATCTGGTATTCCAGGCAGACCTTAAATTTACCGCCGTCAATATTTGCGGATGTTAGCGGCAGGTTGCAGGTACGCAGCGGGTAGGTTTCTTTGATCAGGTCAAGTATGGTGTGCATCATGCCTACTGAAGCGTACGGACCAAAATAGGTGGATCCGTCCTTCACCATTTTCCGGGTCCAGAATATACGGGGAAAGGGTTCTTTTTTGATGATGATCCAGGGAAAGGTCTTGTCGTCTTTCAGCAGGATATTGTACCTCGGCTGATGCTTTTTGATCAGGCTGTTTTCCAGAAGCCAGGCGTCGATCTCGGTATCAACTATGGTAAAAGAGATCTTACGGATCCTGGAAACCAGTACTTTGGTCTTGCCGTTCATCTGGTTGTCCTTATTAAAATAAGAGCCAACGCGATTTCTGAGGTCTTTGGCTTTGCCGATGTAAATCAGCGTTCCGTCTGTATCCCAAAACTGGTAGACACCGGGTTTGTGCGGAATATCGGCGACAACCTTTTTATGTTCGAAAGCACTCATGACAACAGGCGGATACTAAATTAAAATCCCAGTTTTTCATCCAGCTCAGTGTTCTGGTCCTGCTGCTGCTGATACTGGTTGCAGTCGTAAACGATGGATACTCCATTCTTCGGTGGTTCAAAATCAGCCTGACTGATCTTTAACTTAGGGTTTGCATAAACCCGTTTCATAAATCCGGCAAAGATGGGAAGAGCAGTTGTGGCACCGTCGCCCTGGGCGGTACTGGTAAAATGGAATGCCCGGTCTTCACAGCCAGTCCATACACCGGCAACCAGCTGCGGACTAATGCCCATGAACCAGCCGTCCGAATTGTTCTGAGTAGTTCCGGTCTTTCCGCCGATGGGAGCTTTTACTCCATATTTGCCTGCAAGACGCCAGCCTGTTCCGCTGGTGACAACGCCCCTTAGCATCCGGGTCATGATATAGGCAACCTCCTCGTTCATCGCGGGAACCGGGATTGGTTTTTCACTGTGCAGCACTACGCCGTTCTTGTCTTCTATCCTTAATATATAAGTTGGTTTTGTCCAGACTCCTTTATTTGCGAAAGCACTGTAAGCCCCGACCATATCATATACAGAGGCATCAAAGGAACCCAGCGCTATAGAAGGGTAAGCAGGAACATCAGATGTGATCCCCATTTTTTTTGCAAGTGTTGCGACGGCCGTTGGTCCGACCTGCTTCATCAGATAGGCCACAATATAGTTTTGTGATAAAGCAAGACCCTTTTGTAAGGTCAGGTAGCCTGGAACCGTACCGCTGGAGCGCGGAACCCAGGGCTCGCCACCCGGAACATCAATGCTTACCGGCTCGTTCAGTACGGTAAAGCATGGAGAGTATCCGTTTTCGACAGCTACAGCATAAGTAAACGGTTTTGCTGTAGAGCCCACCTGTCTGGTCCCCATCTTTACCTGGTCATATTTGAAATGCTCATAGTTAATGCCGCCTACCCATGCTTTGACATAGCCTGTTTGCGGATCCATGGCCATCATGGCATTTCTGAGCAGCATTTTATAATATCTCACAGAGTCGATCGGTTTCATTATGGTGTCAATATTTCCTTTCCAGCTGAAAATGGTGAGCTTGGTGGGTGTATTGAAATCTGTTTTGATCTCCTCTTCCGATTTGCCTTCAAGGACCAGCGCTTTGTACCTGTCGGATCTTTTGATCCCCTGTTCTATCTGCAATTCTTTTCCTTTGAAGGGATTTCTTCCTTTCCAGCTTTTTAAGAACGATGCCTGCAGGATCTTCATGTATTCTTTCTGAGCTTCTTCTGCATATACCTGCATGTCGTAGTTGATGGTCGTAATGATCCTGAGTCCGTCCCGGTCAAGGTCATATGGCGTTCCGTCTGGTTTGGTGATGGAGCGTTCGTCAAAAATTCTCCTGATGTCGCTTTTTAGTACTGCTCTGAAGTAAGGAGCGATTCCTTCGTTTACCGTGGCAGCATTAAACCTGAGGCCAAGCGGTTTTTCTTTCTCTGTATCGAATTCTTGCCCGGTGAGCAGTTCTGCTTTCACCATTAGCCCCATGATGGTGTTTCTCCTGGCCAGTGACCGCTCGGCATTGCGGGTAGGGGAGTAACGGGTTATTCCTTTCAAAATACCAATTAGCGTGGCTGCCTGAGAAACGGTCAGTTTATCTGGTGTGGTATTGTAGTATACCCTTGCGGCGGACTTAATGCCATAAGCCTGGTTCCCGAAATCGACGGTATTGAGGTACATGACAATGATCTCCTCTTTGGTATAGTTGCGTTCGAGTTTTACCGCTATAACCCATTCCTTGAATTTTTGGAGCATCCTTTTGACCATGTTCTTTTGTCTGCCTTCGTCAGAAAAAAGGTTTAGCGCAAGCTGTTGCGTGATGGTACTGCCGCCCTGCTTTTTACCGATGAGGTTGTACAGGATAATGGTGAAAGTACGTTTAAAATCTATGCCGGAATGCTCTCGGAACCTGATGTCTTCCGTGGCTATTAATGCATTGATGACATTGGGGGATATTTCCGGGTAAGTGACGTTAGAACGGTTTTGTACGAAATAAGTGCCCAAAACCTTTCCGTCATCTGTCACGATCTCTGATGCCTGGTTACTTTTCGGGTGTTCAATGTCCCTGAAAGAAGGCAATTCCCCAAAGAGCCCGAACCCAATGGAAATGATGAACAGGGCAAACAAAACCATTGCGCCGATCAATATTTTCCATAGTCTATAATTATACTTTCTAATCTCCCCCTGCGAAAGTGCTTTATTCATTTTAGTAATTGTTTTTATAGAATTCGATGTATTTGTTCAGCAAGTTTTTGCTGGTCAGTTTATCGAAGTTTTCTTTGCTGATGATGAAACTGGTATAAACATTAACGGGCACCTTCATGATTTGTTTCAATTGGGCGGTAATCCCGTTTGAATAGGTCTTAGCATCTTCAAAATTACTAAAGTTCCCTACATAAATAAGCTGATCGTTGTCAAATTCTTTCAATTGGTGTCTAAGACTGCTTCCTGAATAGTTTCCCCTGTTGAACTGGCCGATGCCAAAGCGGGATGAACTTAGTATAAGGGAAGCATCAGCAACTGCTACTACATAATAGTAAACTGCTGATTTTGCGGTGCTGAACGGCCCGTCAACTTTAACCACAGGAGCTGGTGTAGTTTTAGAGGGGTCCGGAACATTTACAGCAGGGGGTGCGTTTTTTTGCTCCTGTTTTGTTTCGGGTTTGTTATTGGCCTGAACTGTATGCTGACTGGGCTGATTTTGGATTGTTTTGACAATCGGAGCTGTGTTTGTTTTTTCTATGAATGGAGGCTCATTGGGATCAAAATCGATCAGTGCAATCTGTCTCTTTTTGAAGTCTTCGATATGGGCATTGATGTAAGTTAAATGCTCTTTTACCAGTGGCGTGATCAGCCTGTCATCAGGAAATTGCGTGATGATCGTGTCCAGGGCAATGATCAGGCTGTCTACATGGCTGGTACGGCCAATTGCAATTGCTTTGAGGTAGGCAAACTGCGGGGAAAGCAGGTTTTGACCTGCGCTTGTATTTTCATTTACCCGCTGGATGACACTGCTGAACTCTTTCTTTTCGTACTGATCAAAAACCTCGTTGTATTTTTTGTTTACCGCGGTTTCAAGTTCGGACTGTTTTGCAGAAAAAGATGGATCCAGGATTGTTTTGGCGTATAACGATGCGGGAAAATCTGTCAGCACCTTATTTTTATATTCATTGGACCTGGCCTGGTTTGAATCTTTATTGATCAGGAACAGGCTATAATAAATGGCCGCCAGGTGATTGTTTGCCGGAAAACGCTTTAGCAGTATTAAATAAATTTCTTCAGCTTCTTTGGCATCTTCCAGTTCCTGCAGATAGAAGCTGGCAATATCATAATAAGCATCGATGATCTTTTGATTGGACTGTGTGAGCAGGTCTGGCGTAACTGGAAGCGCGTCTGTATATTGTTTCACCAGGGTTGCTTTATCTTTGATGACGGGTGCCGCCTCGTCAGGATTTACTGGTGTGCTGCTGGTATTGTTAGCAATGTCCTGTGTGGTTTCCTGGGCTGAAGACCTGACACTTTGCCGCCAGTTGTTTTCCAGCTTCCTGCTTCCCCATTTTTTCTTAAAATCGTTGAAGCCTATGCTGATCGCTGCCGGGTTGCTAAAGTAAAACGAGTTTTGAGGCTGTGCTTTGTTGGTCGGATTGGCACCATAATTTCCAGGATAGTTAAAACCCGGTGAAGCATTGTTGTTTACAGGCGCTGCTGTCTCAATAACAGGGTTCGCCAGTGCATCTATCAACCCTGTACGGCTGGCTTCAGGTTGTCTGGATATGTATTGAAGCGTATCTTCAAGCGCAATGATTTCAAAGCGGTTGGTGAGGTATCTCAGGTTCTGATTCTTTTTAAGGATGAGGTCATATCCCGGATAGCTTTTCGGAAGGGTATTGACCGTACTGTCATAATAGGATTTGGCTTTTAAATAATCCCTGAACTGCTTAAAGTTCAGGTCAGCTATCCTCAGGTAAGAAAGCCCTTTCTGATATTGATTGGTGGTGCTTTTTTGAATAGAGAGCTGATAGAATTTCTGGGCCTCTTCATATTCTTCCCTGGCGGCGTGGCTTTCGGCCACCTGAAAATATACCTGATCGTTGTAATCGAGGTTCTTGTCGTCCTTTAAAAGAGAGAGCAGTTCATCCTTGTTGTCTGACCGGACATCTCCCAGGAAAGTTTTTAGCTTGATCTGGTTCAGGGTGGCATTGAAATACATTTCAAAAGGAGCGTTGCTTCGTTCTACTTTTCTGTAATTAAGAGAGGCCTGCTTGTAGTTTTTCTGACTTTCATAAAGCTGCGCCAGAATATAGGTCCAGCGGATCCTGTCCTGACTTTGCGTTGCCTGCTTTGCAGCATCTTTTAAATAGGAGATGGCTGCTGCATTGTTCTTTAGGTAAATGCACATTTGAGCAAGCGTGGCTAAAGGTGCGGCCAGTCTTTTTTTGGATTTTATATCTGGCATTAACGCTTCAAGTGTATCCAAAACCTGATTCGCTTCGCTGATGCGTTTTAATTGCATCAGGCTTCTCGCTTTCCAGTTGAGGGCTTCCAGATAGCTGTTCGTATTTTTTTTATAGGTTTTGGTCGTATAATCAAAGTATTCAACAGCATTGAAGTAATTGCCGTTAAAGAAGTTTGCCTTTCCCAGCAGGATGTATGAATCGTCAAGGTAATTGCTGTAACTCTTTTCGAGAATGATGGCCTGTGCTTTTTTAATGATATCATCCATTGGCTTCAGGTTGAGCGAACCTCCGGCTGTGCTGTTGTCTGCTTCGGGCCCCAGATAGACCGGAAGAATCTGGTCATAGTTGTCCACGTAATTTTCGGTCAGCTCCTGCTGATGATCGGTGAGAATAACATTGGAGTTATAGATGTAATTGTAACGGGCGGTGAGATTTTGCATACCTCTGCTTGTCGCAGTGTCTTTTTGAGAGCCGCAGGAATATATTATGCAGACGCATAAACTAAATAACAGTACCTTTAAATTGCTGATTGCGTAACGTTTCAAATAGAGATTAAGTTAATGCTTGTGGCCAATAAAAATATATACAAAAGTATTTTATTCAACTATAACTTCTTAACAAAAGATGTTTTATTTAATGTAACTGCATATGAAAGATTCCAACGAGGATAAACAGAATGCGAATAGTTTTGCAAAATATTCGGCAATCAGTTTTCAGATGCTGGCTACAATAGGATTATTTGCATTCGCAGGGTATAAAATTGATGAAAGTAAAAACAATAAAACACCAGTATTCGCTACGATATTTAGTTTTATTGGGGTTGTTGTATCTCTATATATGGTAATAAAACAATTAAATAAAAATGACAAGTAACTGAGAAATCAGGGTATTTGCATACTTTTGTGAAAAATACTGATTTTGAATTTAACGAAGTTCACCATTTGCTACTTACTATATGTAGCGGCTATCGCCGGCATTGCGTATTTGCTTTCCTCTCTTTTTCCTGATGTGTTTGTCCTGGCCAAAAAGTTTTGGGTTGTACTGAGCTTTCTTTCCGGAATTACTTTTATCGCATATGTTGTTGCTTATTTAGGCATCAGACGCCACCCTGAAACAGGGGTAATGGCCATCATGGCATCCATTGCTTTAAAAATGATTTTTTCAATGGCTTTCGTGCTGATATACAGCCTCAATAACAAGGAAAACGGGCTGATTTTTGTATTGAATTTTTTTTCTTTATATTTATTGTTCAGCTTCTTTGAAATATACTGTTTGTTACGTAACTTGCGCCACCAAATTAAAAAGTAAAAAACACACTATAAATGCATTTCAGTCATATTTTGAGATCTAAGAAAAACATACTAAGTATCGCTTTTGCGCTTTTTCTGACATTTTTTAGTTTAAATGTTTCAGCATTGGAGGGGCCTGTTGCTGAAGAAACAGCTCAGGCACATGCAAAGGAGACTGAAAGGAAAAAAGAATTTGATATCAGTACTTTTATATTGCATCATATTGCAGATGCCCACGCTTTCCATTTATGGGGAGAGGGTGAGCATTCGGTAGGTATTCCGCTTCCGGTAATTTTATGGACGGAAAACGGACCGGCGGCTTTCATGTCCAGTGAATTTCATCATGATAATGAAGGTAAAGTAGTGGTGGAAAGAGGCGGGCAACGCTTTGTAAATATACACGAGAAAATATACATCGCTTCTCCTGAAGCCAATGAGCATGGAGTTTTTGCAGAGGTGAATGCGAGGCATGAGGTCGCAAACAAACAACCGTTGGATTTTTCCATAACAAAAAATGTATTTACCCTTATTTTTTCTTCTGTAATACTTGCGATTGTTTTTATCAGAGTAGCTAAAGCATATGGTAAGCGCTCGGGAAAATCTCCGAAAGGTTTCCAGTCTTTGATGGAGCCTGTGATATTATTTATCAGGGACGAGGTGGCCATACCAAACCTGGGTTCAAAATTTGAGCGGTTTATGCCCTATTTATTAACGATATTCTTTTTTATATGGTTTAATAACCTGCTTGGAATGGTGCCGTTTTTCCCTGGAGGAGCAAATTTAACCGGAAACATTAACCTGACCTTCGTACTTGCTTTGTTAACGTTTATTATTACTACTGCAAATGGCAATAAATATTATTGGAGCCATATATTTAAGCCTCATGTGCCATGGTGGTTATATCCATTAATGATACCGGTTGAGATCATTGGTATATTTACGAAGCCAATCGCTTTGATGATACGTTTATTTGCAAATATTACAGCCGGACACATTCTGGTATTGGCCTTACTGTGCCTGATATTTGTATTCAAATCGATTTTTGTTGCGCCGGTGTCTGTGTTGTTCGTTGTATTTATTAGCTTGATAGAATTGTTGGTTGGCGCGATACAGGCCTTTATATTTACTGTATTAACCGCTTTGTTTATTGGCCTGGCCATTGAAGAACACGGCGAACATTAATTTGAAACAACATTGTTTTTACATATATAAATTAAACTAAAATGGTAATTGGAAGTATTGCTGCAATTGGTGCAGGTTTAGCTGCAATCGGTGCAGGTATCGGTATCGGTAAAATTGGTGGTTCAGCTTTAGAAGGCGTTGCTCGTCAACCGGAAGCTGCATCTAAAATTCAAACGATGATGTTGATCGCTGCTGCATTCGTAGAGGCGGTTGCACTTTTCGCTGTTGTTGTGTCTTTCTTAGGTACAAACTCAGGCGGAGCGGTTTAATCAAAAAAAGAAATTCCTTGATGCGATTGGCTAAGGGGAATTTCTTAATTAAGTTGAGTATTAAAAATAAACGAGATATAAAATGGATTTATTTAATCCCAGTATTGGTTTAGTCGTATGGAGCACTATCGTGTTCTTATTACTGTTTTTTGTTTTGTCAAAGTTTGCATGGAAGCCGGTTTTGGCAGCAATAAAGGAGCGGGAGCACTCTATTGATGATGCTTTGAACAAAGCTGAGCTGGCAAGGGATGCCATGGTACGTCTGACGGCTACAAACGCCCAGCTGATGCAGGATACCAGGGCAGAACGCGACCAGATATTAAAGGAAGCTAAAGCACTGAAAGATAATATTGTTAACGAAGCCAAACAACAGGCCCATACTGAAGGTGCTAAACTGATCGAGAAGGCTAAGATTGAAATTGAGAATCAAAAGAAAGCTGCTCTGGCTGAATTGAAAAGTCAGGTTTCTACTTTATCTATCGAAATTGCGGAACGTGTACTGCGCAGTCAGTTAGACGATAAGGCAAAACAGCAGGATTTAGTAAATAGTCTTTTAAAGGATGTTGAATTAAATTAATTGGTAGTTCTTTACTAGATATAAAAGGAAAATGTCAGAACATAAAGCAGCATCAAGGTATGCCAAATCTCTAATAGATCTTTCTACAGAGCAAAATGCTTTTGAGGAGATGAAAAACGATATGGTTCTTTTAGAGCAGGTAATTGATCAAAATCCTGAACTGGAGGCTATTCTTAGAAACCCCATTGTTCCTTTGAATAAAAAAGCCGGGATTTTAGATAATGTATTTGGAGACAAAGTGCATGCAGTTACCAAAGCTTTTTTAAAGCTGGTGGTAAGTAAAGGCCGTGCGGGTATCTTATTTGCAATTTCAAAGGCATTTATTTCGCAATATAATGTCATTAAAGGAATTGTAACTGCTGAGGTAACTTCGGCAACCGGGCTTACTGATGCGAACAGGGCTGAGATCACAAATATTGTGAAAAAGGAAAACGGTGCCAATGTGGTAGTAATTAAGGAAAAGATTAATGACAAGCTGATAGGGGGCTTTGTTTTGAAGGTTGGTGACAGGCAATTTGATGCCAGTATTTCCAGCAGCTTAAATAAGCTTAAAAAAGAATTTGCTCAGGGAATTGTTTAACCTGGAAAATAGAAGATAACATATACTGATTTACAAAAGAAATAATATAAAATTATGGTAGAGGTAAGACCAGACGAAGTATCGGCAATTATCAGGCAACAATTGGCGGGCTTCAAATCAGAAGCAGAACTTGAAGAAGTTGGTACCGTATTGCAAGTGGGTGATGGTATTGCCCGTGTTTATGGTTTAACTAAAGTTCAGTCAGGCGAGTTAGTTGAATTTGAAACCGGATTACAGGGTATCGTTTTGAACCTTGAAGAAGATAATGTTGGGGTTGTGCTTTTGGGCCCGTCTGACACTATTAAAGAAGGTGACACGATTAAACGTACTAAGAAAATTGCTTCTATCAAAGTTGGTGAAGGTATGCTGGGCCGTGTTGTTAACACACTTGGTGAGCCTATTGACGGTAAGGGACCTATTCTTGGCCAGACTTATGAGATGCCGATTGAGCGTAAAGCTCCTGGTGTAATCTATCGTCAGCCAGTGACTGAGCCGTTGCAAACTGGTATTAAAGCTATTGATGGGATGATCCCGATCGGCCGCGGACAGCGTGAGCTGGTTATCGGTGACCGTCAGATTGGTAAAACAGCCGTTTGTATTGATACCATCATTAATCAAAAAGAATTTTACGAGGCGGGTAACCCTGTGTTCTGTATATATGTGGCTTGCGGGCAAAAAGCAAGTACTGTAGCGAACATTGTACGTACTCTTGAAGAGAACGGTGCAATGCCGTATACAGTAGTTGTAGCTGCTTCGGCTGCTGAACCTGCTCCTTTGCAGTTTTATGCTCCTTTCTCAGGTGCTGCAATAGGCGAATTTTTCCGTGATACAGGAAGACCTGCTTTAATTGTTTATGATGATTTGTCTAAGCAGGCTGTGGCTTATCGTGAGGTTTCATTGTTGTTACGTCGTCCACCGGGCCGTGAGGCTTATCCTGGTGACGTGTTCTATCTGCACAGCCGTTTACTGGAGCGTGCAGCGAAGATCAATGCCAATGATGAAATTGCCCAGGCAATGAATGACCTTCCGGAATCACTGAAAGGCATCGTAAAAGGTGGCGGTTCACTAACTGCCTTACCTATTATTGAAACCCAGGCTGGTGACGTGTCGGCTTATATCCCAACCAACGTAATCTCGATTACTGATGGTCAGATCTTCCTGGAAAGTAACCTGTTCAACGCAGGTATCCGTCCGGCGATCAACGTAGGTATCTCCGTATCACGTGTGGGTGGTAACGCACAGATCAAATCAATGAAAAAAGTTGCGGGTACATTGAAACTGGATCAGGCTCAATACCGCGAACTGGAGGCTTTCTCTAAATTCGGTTCAGATCTTGATGCGGCAACTAAATCTGTATTGGATAAAGGTGCACGTAATGTGGAGATCCTTAAACAGGGTCAGTTCTCTCCGATGACAGTAGAAAAGCAGGTTGCGATCATTTACATTGGTACAAAAAATCTGATGCGTTCAGTTCCTGTAAATAAAGTAAAAGAATTTGAGGCGGAATATTTACAGCAGCTTGAATTGCGTCATCCGGAAACTTTAAAGGCACTTAAAGCCGGTAAGTTTGATGATCAGATTACAGGAGTGTTGGAAACTGTTGCTAAAGAGCTTTCAGGTAAATATTAATTAGATGGCTAATTTAAAAGAAGTAAGAAATCGTATAGCGTCGGTGCAGTCTACGCAGCAGATCACCAAAGCCATGAAAATGGTTTCGGCGGCGAAGCTGAAGCGGGCTACCAATGCTATTGTACAGTTACGCCCGTATGCGACGAAGCTAAAAGAGATCCTTGGAAATCTTTCTGCAAGTCTTGAAGGATCATCATCGCCTTTTATACAGGACCGCGTACCCAACAAGGTTTTAATTGTTGCAGTTTCTTCTAACCGTGGTTTAGCCGGTGCATTCAATATGAATGTGATCAAAACCGTGAACAACCTGATTGCTGAAAAATATAGTGAGCAGTTAAAAAACGGAAATGTCAGTATTGTAGCTATTGGAAAAAAGACCCAGGATTTCTATGAAAGACGTAATTATAAAGTAGTTGGTAACAACAACGAAGTATATGCTGCGCTTACTTTTGAAAATGTAACAAAGATCACCGAGGCCATTATGGATGGTTTTATCAAAGGCGATTTTGACAGGGTTGAAGTGGTCTACAACAGATTCAAGAATGCTGCAGTACAGATTTTAACCACTGAGCAATTACTGCCTTTGCCTAAAACTGAGTCAGCAGCAGATGTAAAAGTCTCAAATGTAGATTATATACTGGAACCTTCAAAAGAAGAAATCGTAGAACAGTTGATTCCTAAGTCTATCAAAACACAATTGTATAAAGCTGTATTAGACTCCCATGCTTCTGAACATGGCGCACGTATGACGTCTATGGACAAGGCAACGGAAAATGCCGGTGACCTGTTAAAGGCCTTAAAGCTTTCGTACAACCAGGCACGCCAGGCTGCCATCACTACAGAGCTTACCGAGATTGTAAGCGGTGCAGCAGCATTGAACGGCTAATATTTGAATTTATAATATTTAAGCCCTGCAGATAAGTATCCGCGGGGCTTTTTTTATTGTTCTTTGTATTAAAAAGATACCCTGCCTTTGTGTGATTTGTTGAAAAAATATTACTTTTGCCTTGTATAAAAAAAATAGTATGGAACAGACACCAAAGCAAAATACAGAAAGCATGAAAAGGGCTAATGATGTATCTACGTACAAGTTAATGACTGTAGGGATTTTAGTGGGTATAATAGGGGTTTACCTTCGTTTTGCCTTTGATTCAACAGCATTGTCTGTTGTATCCTGGGTAATTTTATTGATCGGTGCTGTTATTGCTTGTAAGGGAGTATTCAAAATATTGAACGCGTAAGTTTAAAAATAATCTTTTAGACAGGCTCGTTAGTGTGAACTAACGGGCCTGTCTTGTTTTGTATCCCGGCATTTTTCGGATTGCTGTTCAATTCTTAAAAAATTTGAGGGTTACCTATTTTAGGATTTGGTATTAAGGGTAAATCAATTATAATTACTGTTATGAAAAAATATTTAATCTATTGTGTATTCACAATAGCGGTTTTCGGCTGCAACAAACAAAAAGACGCTGAAAATGGAACCGCCGATGTAACTGAGGCCAATCTGGAAAGTACTGATACGACATATACAGAGAAGATCATCAAGACTGCCGATATGCGTTTTAGGGTAAAAGATGTACAGCAGACTAAGGAGAAGCTGAGCAATGCAATAAAAGCCGAGGGTGGTACGGTAGCAGAATTTTCAATTCAGAGCAATGTTCAGAAAAATGAGAAGGTAAGATATTCAGCAGATTCGCTGCTGGAGCTGACTGCTTACAGGACCGACGGGTTTATTACGGCAAAAGTGCCCTCCGATAAACTGGATGAGTTTACAAATAAGATCGCAAAGATGGCGGTATTTGTCGATCAGCAATCGATGAAGCTGGATGATCAAAGTATTGCCTATCTGGCCAATCAATTGAAGAACCGGAACCGCGTGGAGGCCGTAGAGCAGTTAAATAAGCATGCCAGTAAGAAAAGCAATAATGTGGAGACTTCATTAGTGCTTAAGGATGATTATGTCGATAAAAAAATAGAAAACCTGATCATTGACAATAAAGTTAAATACAGTAACATCACGCTAAATTTTTACCAGGATAATACGGTGAAAAGAGTGGTGGTAGAAAATGATAACCTTTCGGATTATCGTCCGGGCTTCTTTAAAAGGCTTTGGCTGAACATTGATGCCGGCTGGACAATTTTTAAAGAGTTCTTATTGATCCTGACTAATTTATGGGTACTGTTTGTGCTTGGGATTGCAGGATATTTGGTTTTTAAATATTACCGCAAAAAGAGACTGTCAGCCATCCTGTAAAAATTAGCTTATCATACTTGAATCTGTCATCTGTTTAACCAGGTGACAGATTTTTTATTTAAGCCGCTTTTTATTGTCCTTTGCAAAAGCCTCCCAGCCTGAATATGCTTTGCCTTTACCACTTGTGCTGATGCGCTGAAAGGAATGGCATACTGCTACTGATAATCCATCTGTTGCGTCCAGAAATTCAGGGGTTTCTTTAAAATTCAGCAGCCGCTGGAGCATTGCGGCAACTTGTTCCTTACTGGTGTTGCCATTGCCCGTAATTGATTGTTTGATCTTTCGTGGTGCGTATTCTGCTATTGGGATGTTTCTGGACAACGCTGCGGCCATTGCGATTCCCTGTGCACGTCCGAGTTTGAGCATAACCTGTATGTTTTTACCATAGAAAGGAGCCTCAAGCGCAAGTACATCGGGCTTAAATTCATCGAGGAGCATTACTGTTTTTTCAAAGATGCGCTGTAATTTGAGGAAGTGATCGTCCAGGTGGTCCATTCTTACTATACCCATAGTGATCAGTTCGATTTTGCTCCCCTTTTCCAATATCACGCCGTAACCCATTATGGAGGTTCCGGGGTCAATACCCATAATTACCCTTTCCTTTTTTTCAACCAACATAAAACAATATTAAGCATATTTGCAGAGAGTAAACCTATAAAAATTGATATCAGATTATAAAAAAACAGTTTCATTCGTTCTCAAAGCCGCAATTGTTTTATTTGCCTTTTGGTTTGTTTATCACAAACTGGTTGCTAATGAGAACCTAAGGGAATTTGGGAAACTTATAAAAGAGATACCAAAATCAGAGATTATCGCCGTCTTGTCAACTGTTTTCCTGCTGATGTTTTTAAACTGGGGACTGGAAGCTGGTAAATGGAAGAGGCTGATCTCGCAAGTTGAAAAAATTTCCTTATGGCGGGCTATAGAGTCTGTATTTTGTGGCCTTACCTGGGCTGTATTTACCCCCAACCGGATTGGGGAGTACGGGGGCAGGGTTTTCTTCTTGTCTCCGAAAAGGAGAATTATAGGGGTGGTGGCGATGGCGGTCGGAAATATTGGACAAATGGTACTGACAAACGTTTTTGGCGCTATTGCACTGAGTATATTTATTTATCGCTTTGTTGATATTGACTACCGCTTATTTTATGCCCTGGTCGTATTGTCCTTAATGTTTTGCAT
>NZ_DATHGC010000260.1:0-10961 GCF_035317785.1 Pedobacter sp.
TATCCCTGTGTTTCCGCTGGTGGCTTCAATTAGTTTTGTCCCTTTGTGTATGTCACCACGTTCTAACGCACTGCGGATCATGTTGAGCGCAGCCCGGTCCTTCACACTTCCACCGGGATTATTACCTTCCAGCTTGGCATAGATCTTCACATCAGGGTTAGGGTTTAGTTTCTGGATCTCGACCAACGGGGTATTTCCGACAAATTCTATGATATTTCCCATGCTTACAGATTTTTGGTCTCTACTTTAATGGCCGACTGGTGATAAACGGTAGATCCGGCCGGAACACTTTTGGTCAGCCATACGTTTCCGCCGATCACACAATTATGCCCTATTACAGTCTCACCGCCCAATATGGTAGCTCCGGAGTAAATAATGACGTGATCCTCTATTGTTGGGTGTCTTTTGGTATTGGCCATATATTTCTCCACACTCAGCGCACCGAGTGTCACACCCTGGTATAATTTGACATGATTGCCGATCACTGTGGTCTCGCCGATAACAAGGCCGGTACCGTGGTCTATATAAAGATACTCCCCAATGCTGGATGCCGGGTGAATGTCAATTCCTGTTATAGAATGTGCGTATTCGGTAAGTATCCTTGGAATGATCGGCACGTTGGCCTCCAGAATGGCGTGCGCAATCCTGTACAACGCAATCGCCAGAAAACCCGGGTAGCTTCTGATGATTTCAAATTCACTTTGAGCCGCCGGGTCACCCTCCATAATTGCACTGATGTCAGTGTTCATCTTTCTGTACAATTCCGGCAATTGCTCAAATATCTGAGCGGCGATCTGATCGTTGTCACTGTTCTCACAGGCTTTTGTTGCATTCAGGATATTTACCAATGCATTCTGCTGCCTGATAAACAATCTTTTGATCTCATTGATAGAATAATCCGGTGAAGTAACCCGCTCCGGATAGATCAGGTTCATTAACCCGATGGCCCATTCTGCAACCTCTTCATTAGAAGGCACAGCCTCGATGTCACGCTGTTTATTAAATATATGAAGATAAAATTCCTCGCTCATTTTGGTATAACTGTTTGAAAGTGTAAAAGAAAGAAAATTATTTCCTATTTACGAGTGGTTTTATGGCAAAAGAACCATCTGACTGTAAAGTTGCTGCAATCTCTCCTCTGCATCTGCGCAAAAACCAGGGTGTACCTTTGAGCTTTGCAATACCGTGCTTCTGGTAGCCGTAAGCCACCTAAACCTCGAAGCCATATCCAGCTTACCAATTGGACCTCCTTCCTTACCGCCCCTGCATATATTTTCAAATGCATTCAGGTGATGACGCAGTTCCTCCAGATCAGTATTGCTGCAAAATACAGAAAAACGCTGCTCATCCAGTTCTATCCTGGCTTTCAAATACTTTTGTTTCGCGCAGTACAGGATTACGCCCACATTCATGAACTCCTCACGCTCCACTTTGGGCACCAGGCGAATCACCGCATACTCAAATAAATCCTGTCCTTGCATGCTGTGCTTCTTTAACAAAGATTTGAGAATGAGTGACCCTTAATTTGAGGAACTCCGCGTATATCTGCCGGCGCTCTTCAGCAGATTCTTCTTCCGGCTCAAGGGATAGCCAGTCTTCCGGAATCAAAGCTACTATCGCATCGATCAGCTGGTCATTGAGAATGCCCTTAAACTCCTGATCCACTGCCTCAAGTTCAGTTGCAAATGGAAGCAAAACATGGTCCTTGACCAGCGCAAAAGGTTTTTTTGCCTGTTCTTCCCAATTTTGCAGGGAATGATGAAAATACAATGCTGCACCATGGTCTATCAGCCAAAGCTCTTTATGCCAGAACAACATATTCGTGTTTCGTGCTGTGCGGTCCATATTGGTCAGCAGGCAATCCAGCCAGACAATCTGTGAAGCCAGTTTTGAATCAATGACAGCCACAGTCGGATCAAATGTAATGGAACCAGAAAGATAATGCAGCGCCAGATTTAGTCCCACGCTTGCCTTCAGTAAGTCTTGGATCTCTTCATCCGGCTCTGTACGGCCAAAAGCCTCGTCTAAATTTGCAAAGACAAGCTCCGGGACTTTAAAGCCTAAAGCCCGGGCAATCTCCCCGCCGATAAGCTCAGCGATTAGTGCCTTCACACCTTGTCCTGCACCGCGAAACTTCAATACATATAAGAATCCGTCGTCTGCTTCCGCTATTGCCGGCATAGAACCGCCTTCACGCAGAGGCGTCACATAACGGATCACACTGACTGTCCTCAACGGAGGAACGCTATTCTTCATAGCGCCAAAGTTACAATTTCTTTATAAATACTGCGCCGTTAGAATCATTGCTGATGTCGCCTCTCACCAAAGCTTTTATCGTAAACTCAGCACCGGTTTCGTATTCTTTAATACTGAACTTGTACAGGTTATTCTGCTGCGAACCTCCGGTAAATCCATCATGTACATCTTCAGTTACTTTAACGCCATTCTTATAGACTTCTACAGATTTGATCTCGAGACGTGAATCTCCGTCTGTATACCAAAATGCAAGCTGATAATTACCATTCCCATTTATCTTACCAGAAGCATTCATTTCAAATAACCCGAATTCTTTTCCTTTAACCTTAGATGGTTTCCATTCTCCAACCAGTTCGCCGTAATTTTTAAACTGTTCATATTTTTCAGGAAAATAAAACGGCAGTGAATATACATTGCGATTTACCACAGTAATGGCACTGAAATCGGCTAATTGTTTGATTTTTATCGGCTGGGTATATACGGCTGAATAAGCACTGGCTCTCGTTCCATCGGTGCTGTACCTGATCTCCGCGCCATCTACGATATTCTCCAGTTTCAATAAATATCCATCTGCAGCCTTTTCATTGCTGATCAGTTTAGGCTGTGGTACTCTGTAGCCATATCCGGCATGGTCGTAGCGTTTGTACTGACTGCGCATCCGCTGTTCAAAATCTGTCCAGCCTTGTCGCGCAACAGGTGTCCAGCACACCTCTGCCATTGCGGCCATTCGCGGAAAACTCAGGTAATCAAAATATTTTTCAGAACGGTTCTCATTGAGCAGCGGAATTTCCTGCAGCAGCGTACCATGGATAAACTGATCAGACCAAAGTGCTGCACTGGCGCCCAATATCTGCGGGCGGTATTTTTCATCCATGCCTTTCAGCATAGGATTTAACTGGTACACTTTTTCCAATGAAATGGGCGATCGCCATCCTGCGGCTTTTACCTCACCCGGGATCTTACTTTCCGGGAAATCAAAATAGGAATACTCAGTCAGCGTCATCACCGTATAATGCCCGTCTTCTACCGCTTTGAAAGCCTTTTGCTGGTCATTCCAAATCATGCCTACGGCTTTATCCGTTAATCCGTCTTCTATGATCTCATTCCAGCCCACAATGGTCTTACTGTATTTGGAAACCATTTTTTGCACCCGTTGGTTAAAATATACCTGGAGCTCCTTTTCTGTTTTCAAACCCAGGTCCGCTTTGCGCTTCTGGCAATGCGGGCAGGCCTTCCAGCGATCGTAATTGGCTTCGTCACCGCCAATGTGAATATATTTTGAAGGAAACAACGCAAACGTTTCTTTAAACACATCGGCCATAAAATCAAAAGTAGACTCCTTACCCACGCAAAGGATCTCCTTGCTGATGGAATGCTGGGTCTGCACCACATACTGTTCACCTGTACAGGATAGAAATGGATAAGCAGCAATGGAAGAAAGTGTATGTGCCGGAATCTCTATCTCCGGGATGATATCCACATTTCTCAAACTGGCATAAGCCACCATTTCCTTAATGTCCTCCTGCGTATAGTAGCCGCCGGTGCGTTCCGCCCCATCGCCTCTCCATGCACCCACAGATGTCAGTTTAGGGTACTTTTTAATCTCCAGCCGCCAGCCTGCATCGTCTACCAGATGCAGGTGAAGCACATTCATTTTATACATAGACATCATGTCTATGAACTTCAAAACGTAATCTTTGCTGAAAAAATAGCGGGAAACATCCAGCATCATACCACGCCAGCCCCACAATGGTGCATCCTCTATATCTGCACCTCTGATCTTCCAGGTCACTCCCTTTTGGCGTGTTTGATCATGGATAGCCGCGGGCAGCATCTGGAGCAAAGTCTGCGTACCATAGAATACACCGGCAGCAGTTCCGCCGCTCAAAACAACGGCATTATTCTTTACAGTAAGACGATAGCCTTCCTTATTGGCTGCAGATGATTTGTCAAACTTCAAAATGATACCATTCTGCATACCCTGTTTTGACTGGATCATTTCAAAATCAAATCCGGTAGCGGGTGACAATGCAGCATTCAGCAATTCAGCCTGCGCCTTTAAGCCTTGTTCATAATAGATTTTTGTATCTTTTACAATAGTAAATGAAGTCCCGTTCTCCGTAATATGCTTCGGCAGGGGCACGATATTTAATTGAGCAGAAGCTGATACAGCTGCGAGTATAAACGCACAGCATAGCATTAGTTTGTTCATTGTGGTCATGGTGTTATAGTTGATCTACACAATGATAATCAAATAATTAAACACACAAGATTTTAGAAACCCCGAAAGTTTGAACAACCGTTTGCATAAGGTCTGTGGCGGTTATAAATGCAGAACCGCCTTGTCTTTATAGAGTTCCATAACTTTATCAAAACAGATCTTCAGCCATTCTGTGTACTCATCGGGGCATTTGTTAATGTCCGCTTTTAACGCACCCATAGTGATATACCTGAAATCCGCAACTTCCTCAGCATTGGGTACCGGAAAATCGTTGCTTACTCCAAAATACACATGATCGTATTCATTCTCAGAAAGGGATTCATTTACAATAGCTTGGTACATAAAACTAAACCCAAACTTCAACTCACATTGCATGCCCATTTCCTCATGAAGTCTCCTGTTTGCGGCAGCCAGGGTATCCTCGCCCAATCGCGGGTGACTGCAGCAGGTATTGGTCCATTTGCCGCCGGAATGATATTTATTTAAAGCACGCTGCTGCAATAGGAGCTCACCTTTGTCATTGAAAATGAAGACGGAAAACGCACGATGAAGCCTGCCCTTTAAATGTGCCTCCATCTTTTGCATAGTGCCTATTTCATTGTCCTGCTCATCTACAAGAATTACCCGTTCTGTCATTGTTGTCATTTGTATGCATACAAAAGTAGCTGATAAAACAATAACGTTTATAATATCCTTTTCATTTTACAGCCATAAAATATTTATGATAACATCAGTCTTATTTTGCTTCAAAATTTGCAAATGCTGAAAACATAATCCGCTGCCAATCGTTTTGATTTACATACGCTAAAGCAAAAATAAATGGAAAATCGGTTCAAGAATCATGATCAGGAAAAGGTTACCGGCCATGACAAACAAACAGTAATTCTTGATGAGTCGCTCACTGCGGAGACTGATGAGCTGGATCCTGCTTTTGATAGCCGGATCGACCCCGAAGATGATGAGGATCTTCTTGAAGACGAGGATGATCTTTTTCCTATTGAAGAAGACCTGCAGGACGATGGCTTTGAACAGGATGAAGAACCGGCATTTAACGATGATAAAGATGACGATTACTGATCCTTGTACATCTACTCAAAATATTTCGTAATTAATAGCTAAATTTGAGTCAAATACACTAATCATCATGGAATTCAGACTGGCCAGACACACCAACAGATTAGAGGAGATCATCGACTTTTACACCAATGCACTCGGCTTTAACATTCTCGGCGATTTTCAGGCACATGATGGCTATGATGGTGTATTTATAGGCTTACCAGATGGAAACTGGCACCTGGAATTTACCAGCACAAATGAACCTGTAATGCATCATTTTGATGAGGATGATCTCTTGGTTTTTTACCCCAAAACTCAGGATGACTATCAGCAAATTTTAACCAGCTTCAAAAATAACGAAGTTACTGAAGAGGTACCCAAAAATCCATACTGGCGGGCAAACGGCAAAATGTTTAAAGATCCTGACGGTTTGGGCGTCATTATTTCATCACTTAAATGTATTTAAATAGCCCCGTCCAATATAAACCGAAGCAACTGGAATGTGTTCTGCATGAGAAAAGGACTGAAGGTAGGCTGACTTGTAATCAGATAGAGATTTAACTTTGTGCCGGGCTAGTAAACTCTGGTATAAACCAAGTGATGACCATCCATTTCCCGGATTTAGAATTAAGTCCATTTTATACACTTGCTCTGCATCAGCCGGCTTGTTCTGCTTTAAGAGATAGGCACCCAAAAATTGCCGGGCAGGAATGGGCCAGTCCATCGGCTCGGAATAGATCATCTGGTCCTCTGTTTCTATAGCTTCATTGAGGCTCTTAATGCCCTCAGCATTTCTTTTCTGATCAAATAAAATAACGGCGTTTAAAATGCGTTCCGCTATCAGTGCACCTTGCAGCGTTGTATTAAAAGGAATACGCCGTTTCTTTAAAATGGGATCTTTTATTCTGCCGCGTAGCTGAACGAGCTGACTTGCTGCCGAATCCTGCCTCCCGGTATAAATATATGCCAGCCCTTTCGCCAAATTGCCAATTATCCCTGCATAAGGCCAGTCCGGGTCCGGTTGCACCGTATCTTTCAATATTTCATTCCATCTGCCAAGCCTGACCTGCGTGAAGACCGGCATCATGTACAGATACTGGGCATAAGTATCTTCATAAGTTGGTGAAACACTTTTTCTGCACCTCAGGGCATCCTGCATCCCTTTAGTGTACATTCCCCCGGTAAGTCCGCAAAAGGCCTGTACAGCGAAATAGTGAGAGGAATGTTTATTCAGTGATAGATTTTTTGCCAGTGAGTCATAACGCAAAAGATTCGCATCAGCCCGGTCATTTGCATCTACACCGAGCGAATACAACCCGTTTCTCTGATACACATGGCTGGACATATGGACCATATGCGCCACTCCCGGAAACAAATCTTTCAGCAGTTGTGCATTGGACAGCGCTCTTTCGGGCCGGCGGGAGGCCTCTGTTAAATGTATATAATAATGCAGCGCTCCAGGGTGTTTTGGTTTCGCTTGCAGCAGATTTTCACACAAGGCTAATACCTTCGGTGTCCATTCTTTTGCTGAACCATCATTGTTCCAGAAATCCCAGGGATGGATCAGCATCACAGCATCTATATAAAGCGCTTTAATATCCTCATCCTCGGGATATACGGACATGAGTGCGCTCATCCCCTGCGCATAAGCCATGTTTAACTTCGTTTTTTCTTTGTCAGCACCAGCAGAAGGGTACCTGAGGTTCATTACTTTAAACAATGCGCTTTCTTTTGGTGAAACACTACCGGCGGCAGTTTGGTTCATGAGTTCTAAAACCCCGGCAATGTTTTCAGGAATCACATAATTATGCGCGGAATTATAGCTTGGTCCCATAGCCAGTGCCTGTCCCCAGTAGGCCATAGCGCAATCGGGATCGAAACGCGCCGATTCCTTGAAAGAAGCCAGGGCCTCTTTCGTATGGTAGCTGTAATACATATTTAATCCCTGATCAAAATAAATCTGGGCACTGTCGCTGGCGGTGGATATTTGGTATGAATATCGGCCCCAGCCCGGCAGCTGTGCAATAAATTTGCCATTGTCTGCTTTATTAATACCCTCTGCAGACGAGGAAGAGCCGCACATGGCTACCTTTGCATTCCAGTATTCAAGTGTACTTAAAGTTTTTTTAAGGGAAGGATCATATCTGTGGGTACCCGTAAAAAAAAGACAAAATGTGCAAGACAGCAGTATTGTTTTCATAAGAATGGTAGTTATAGACGATCGGCTCCGAAAGTAAAACACAAATAAATATACCAAACAATAGTTATATTCTTAAAAAGATGCGCATGGCCGGCTGAGGAAGGGTTTTAAGACGCAAATCTTTTAACCATTAAATAATCCGTACCTTTACATTTTACATAGATTTGTGATATGAGTGATTATAGTGAACTGATGCTGATCGATAAAAATTCCGGCAAAATAAAGGACCTTGAAGTAGCCCTGGCGCGTGTTGAAGTGACCTATTTGCACTGGCTGAACAAACGTGAAAGCATTCTCACCGGTGAGAAACCAGATAAGCTTGGCAATTACTTCCGTTACTTTTATACCGAAAAAGGCATCCAGTTCTATGTAAAGGATAATCTTCCCCAGGAAATCAAAAATGCCTGCTGGTCTGCGTATAAAGGCATATTCGGAACTAGTTAGTTGAGGTGACGAGCTTGATCACTCCATTTATTTTGATCTTCACTTTAGAAGGTTTAGGAGATGAAATGGTGTATTCCCTTACTTTACCATCTTTCCAGCTCATGCTTACTGTATAATTGCCCCTTGCTTTCAGACCTTTGACTGAGCCTGAGCTTTTCCATGCATCCGGTATGGCGGGCAGCAGATCAATAAAACCGTCATGGCTTTGCAGGAGCATTTCAGCAATGCCTGCTTCAGCACCAAAATTACCGTCTATCTGGAATGGCGGCCCTGCCGAAAGCATATTCGGGTAAACTCCGCCACCTGCACCGTAGTTGATATCTGTCCTTGACGTTGGTTTCAATATTTCCTTGAGCAGTTTGAACGCACGATTGCCATCCTGCAGACGTGCCCAGAACAATAACTTATAAGCGATCGTCCAGCTTGGACCGTCATCTCCCCTTACTTCCAATGTCTTTTTTGCCGCTTCTGCCAGCGCAGGTGTAGCCGTAGGCGTAATTAAAGATGCCGGATATAATCCCCATAGATGAGAAATGTGGCGATGCTGCGGATCGGTTTCCTTATAATCTTCCAGCCACTCCTGTATACGTCCGCTTTTGCTGACCACACCGGGAGGAGGTACAGATTTTAGTTTATCCTGTAACACCTTTCTGAATTCAGAATCTACGTTCAACAATTGGGAGGCGGCAACCACATTATTGAACAGATCCCTGACAATTTGATTGTCAATAGTTGGTCCCATGGAAACATTGGCTGTCTTGCCGTTTGGCAAGTAAAAAGAGTTCTCCGGCGAGACAGAAGGTGAAGTAACCCACCAGCCCGATTTGGTATCTTTTACCAGGGCATTGTTGTAAAACTGCGCGGAGCCCTTTAAAACCGGATAAATGCTTTTCAGATAGCCCTTGTCCTGAGAGAAAGCATAATGCTCCCAAAGGTTGTTGCACAGCCAGCCGGAACCCGCATTGGCAACGCCCCATGATGCGCTTTCACCTGGTTCGGTAAAACCCCATACATTGGTGATTACGTGTGCGATCCACCCACCTGCATTATAATAAGCTTTAGCTGTTTTCCTGCCAGGCTCTACCAGCCCTCTGACTAATTCTGCCAGTGGTAAATTGAGTTCTGAAAGGTTGCCGACTTCTACCGGCCAGTGGTTCATCTGCACATTTACATCGAGGTGATAATCACCGTTCCAGGGTGTATTGATCTCTTTGGCCCATAAGCCCTGCAAGTTTGGCGGCAATAGCCCTACCCTGGTACTGCTGATGGTCAGGTAACGGCCAAACTGCATAAATAATGCGGCCAGCGCAGGATCGTCCTGTGCGTTCTTATAAAAGAGATCCAGTCTTTTGTTCGTTGGCAGACTTGAAGAAACTCCTTGTCCAAGATCCATACTAACCCGCTTGAAAAACCTGCTGAAATTAGCAATGTGTTTGGCTTTTTGCTGTTCGTATGGCTTTTTAACTGCTGCATCCAATAATTTGGCCGTGGCGGTTTTATAAGGATATCCTTTAAAATCGGTACCTGCGGATATATAGATAATGAGTTCTGTAGCATTTTTAACAGTCAGTGAGTTTTCATCTGCCGTTACGGTTCCGTCTTTTGTTTTCGTCCGGATGCGGGTCAGGTATTGCATGCCCTTTCCATCAGTCCCATTGTCCAGCTGGCCATACATCTGCAGTTCCATACCTTCTGTTTTTACCGCAAATCTTTCTGCACGTTTTATGCTGATCCTGCAATTTAGTTTTCCCGCCTGATCGGAAGAGATCCTGATCACATCTACGTCATCATCAAAACTGGTGAAGTAGGTTCTTTTATAATTTACCCCGTTGAGTTTAAAAGTAGTCGTAACCAGTGCACTATCCAAAGAAAGTTCTCTGTGATAATTTTGCGGCTGACCGGTTGCATTTCCATAATTGTATTCGATCTCCAAATCGCCAAGCGTCTGGTATTTTCCCCATTGTGTGCCTCCAGAACCAGGTCCTTTACAGACAAAATTTTTGTTGACCAGGTCCTGTGCCACTTCATTTTTGCCTTCAGCAATCAGTTTGCGGATTGCAGGCAAGCTTTTATAGGCTTCGTAATTATTGGCATCCTGCGGAGAGCCTGACCATAATGTAATGTCATTTAACACGATCTTTTCTTTATTGATGCCACCATCCGGTGTCATGCCCAATCTTCCATTCCCCAATGGCAAAGTTTCCTCCCAAACTTTGGCTGGCTGTTCATACCATAGTTTGAGTGGTTTTTGCTGTGCCTGGGCACTGCTGGATAACAGGTAACTTACCGCGATAAAAAGTAATTGCTTTTTGACCATTGAGCTCGGAATTCAGTTTTGATTTGGTTATTATTTGCAGTAAAAATATCGTTTATTGAGGGTATTGAAATGGATTAAGCTAGATAAATGATGGATTATTTAACTTCATTCATGCAATGATCTTATTCTCTGTTCCAGAAAGTAAGCTCACTAATGTTGCTGTATGCAGAGCCTGTTGTGGTATGTAATAATACTCTTATCCGGATATATCTTACGGGCGGGAGGATTATTGATCAGATCAACTTTAAACAGAGCGTAGTAGCTGATTACAACACTATTAATATTAATGTTTTTTCTTTGATTTCGGAGAAAAAGGTAATTCAATTGCATGGGAAACATAATCCAGGGAATAGCATGCCATCCAAGCAAAAATCTGACGGATATCTTGAGGGCTTAACGTCTTGGTAGGTAAACCTACTGTACTATTTGGCATGGTCTTGCCGAAGGCATAATAACTGTTCTCCTGC
>NZ_DATHGC010000261.1:0-3181 GCF_035317785.1 Pedobacter sp.
GCTCGTTAACCGGCCCTGAGTTTAAACTGCTTGGAAATCCGATTCCTTATTTGTTCCATGATGTGAGGTCCTATGCAGATCTTTTTTATTGCCCGGAAAGCAATCGTTTCATTGCCGTCACCCTGTACTGGGAAGACAGCAACAGGACCAGGGTAAATGTCTATTCACTTTATGCGCCGCCTGTTGATAAATTAACCGGTCAGCAACCAGTTTCCAGTCGCAGCCTGTGGTATTGGATGGGGGGATTGGCATTTCTGGCTGCGGCAGGTACCGTGGCACTTCTGCTGTTCTCAAAAAAGAAAAAACCCCGGCTTTCTGTTCCCCAAACTTCCTTACCTCAACAGACTGATGCAAACTATAACACCATTTTTCTTTTTGGAGATATGCAGGCCTTTGACAAGAACGCGACAGAAATTACCAGGCAGTTTACCCCGCTGATCAAGGAGCTGTTCTTAGTCATTCTGATCTACAGCATCCGCTGGGAGCGTGGTATAAGCTCTGAAAAGTTAAAAGAATTGCTGTGGTTTGATAAATCTGAAGAGAGCGCGCGCAATAACAGGTCGGTCAGTATCGTTAAGCTAAAGAACATTATTGATAAACTCGACAACTGTACCATTTCAAAAGATACCGGTTACTGGAAACTCAATTTTGATCCTGATAAGATCCATATCGATTACCAGCGGTATGTGTCCATCATAAAAAACAAAACAAAACCGGATAAGCAAAAGATCCTTGAACTCGCGGAGCTCATTAAACGTGGTCCTTTCCTTCCCAATGTGAATTATGAATGGATGGATTCCTTTAAGTCTGAGATATCCAATGAAATTATAGATACTTATCTGGGTTTCGCGCACGCCATCCCTGACGGTGAGGATGCGGAGCTTTTAGTGGAGCTTGCCAATTATATTTTTTATTTTGATGCTGTAAACGAAGATGCTATGATCATAAAATGTAAGGCGCTTGCACACCTGGGCAAACACACACAGGCAAAGAATGCTTACGAAAATTTTTGTAAAGAATACAAAATGCTTTATAATGACGATTTCAACAAGAGTTTCCATGAAATACTCCATTCCCGATAAAATCAAAAATGTTACATATTCTTGTAACTTATCAAAGAGATTAATCAATTTTTAATGTTTTTTTAACTTTTCTGCCTAATTTCACATATTACTAATCATAATCAATTACACACCTAATGAATAGGACCTTAATTATTCCGGCAATCGTATTTGCCATTGTTTCTACATGTGCATCGCAAGGATTTGCACAAACTAAAAAGCCGGCAGCAGCCGCAAAAAAAACAGCTCCTGCGGGAGCACTATCAGCAGACGCAGCTGCGGGCAAGGCACTCATTGCCAAGTCAGACTGTATGGCTTGTCACAAACTGGATGTTAAACTGGTAGGACCGGGTTTCAAACAGATTGCCAAAAAATACCCTGCAAACGACGAAAATAAAATCGCACTGGCCAAAAAGGTGGTCGAAGGCGGATCAGGTGTTTGGGGTGCAATACCAATGTCACCGCACCCGGCCCTGTCGGTTGACGATGCAAAGAAAATAGTGACGTACATATTGTCAGTTAAATAAAATTAAAGATGAAACAACACTTAGCCCTATTCCTCCTTATAGGAGGAATATTGCTGGGCTCTTCGGCCTACGCAAAGAACAAAAAAATCCTGATCTTCTGTAAAACAGCGGGATTCCACCATGATGCCATCAAAGAAGGCATTGCAGCCATTCAAAAGCTTGGGGCGGAGAACAAATTTGATGTAGACAGCACGATAAATGCGGCTAAGTTCACAGATGCCAATTTGAAACAATATAGTGCGGTTGTATTTTTAAGTACTACCGGAGATGTATTAAATAGTGACCAGCAGGCCGCATTTGAAAAGTATATTAAAAATGGCGGCGGCTTCGTTGGCGTGCATGCTGCGACCGATACAGAATACGACTGGAAATGGTATGGCAACCTGGTTGGTGCGTATTTTGCCTCGCATCCTGCACAGCAGATGGCCACAATAAAGGTGACCAACCGGGATCATATTTCTACCAAACACCTTCCTGCCGAATGGAAAAGGAAAGACGAATGGTACAATTTTAAATGGATGGCCGATGGCCTGAATGTACTGATGTCCATCGACGAAACCAGCTATGATGCGGGCGACAAAAAAATGGGCGATAAGCATCCTATGGCCTGGTACCATGAGTATGATGGCGGAAGGGCTTTTTATACGGAGCTTGGACATACGGCTGAGTCTTACCAGGAGCCATTGTACCTCCAGCATCTTCTGGGTGGTATCAAATACGCGCTTGGCCTGAAAAAATAGCTCAGGCCAACAAAAACACAACACAAACAAACCAAATATAAAAATGAAACGAACCAAACAAGGGGTATTGGGTATACTCGGGCTGTCTATGTTCATCTACACCTGTAAGGTAACCCAGAGCTCGCTGAAACGCGATGCTGAAGGGAAGATCATCGTCAATACCAGTCCCTCGCCCCAATACCTTTCTCCACAGGAGAGTCTTAAAGCCATCCATCTTCAAAAAGGGTATCATCTGGAACTGGTGGCAAGCGAGCCTATGATCCATGAACCTGTTGCCATTGCATGGGACGGAAACGGAAGAATGTTCGTTGCTGAAATGAATACCTATATGCAGGATGCCGAAGGTTCTGATGAGATGAAGCCGGTTTGTAAGGTCAAAAGACTCGAGGATACCAATGGCGATGGGAAAATGGACAAATCGGTCGTTTTCATTGATAATTTGCTTTTACCACGATTGATATTGGCGCTGGATGACCGCCTTTTGGTCAGTGAAACCAATTCCAATCACATTTACAGCTACCGGGATACCAATGGTGACGGTGTAGCTGATGAAAAGAAAATGGTGTATCGTAATGATGAGGTCAGCACCAATAACCTGGAACACCAGAAAAGCGGGCTGATCTGGAACTTGGACAATAAGATCTATGTGACCTATCAGGATGTGCGCTATAAATACGATAACGGCATGCTGAAAACTGAAAAACTGATCAATGGCTCTGGTGGGCAATGGGGTCTGGCCAATGACAACTATGGCCGCCTGTTTTACTCAGCAGCCGGTGGTGAGACCCCGGCCCTTGATTTTCAGCAAAACCCTTATTTCGGACGGCTGGACGTGGGCGGTCAGCTGGATAAA
>NZ_DATHGC010000262.1:0-3239 GCF_035317785.1 Pedobacter sp.
GTAATTTTTCTTGGCGCAGCATGTTTTGCCGTATTTCTGTCCGAAGGAGCCATGCTCGATTGGAGTGCCCTTTTTTTAAAGGAGAGCAGAGGAATAGATGCAGCGCTTGCGGGAGTTGGGTATGCCACCTTTTCGGTTGCAATGGCTGCCATGCGGCTTTTGGGGGATCGCATAGTTGAGCGGTTTAGTGGAAAAACAGTAGTGGTTGGTGGTGGTCTCATCGCTGCCTTAGGGATTTTCGTTGCTGTGGCAACTCCGTGGATCCCGGTTACCCTTCTGGGCTTTGTGCTCCTGGGAGTAGGGGCGGCAAACATAGTACCAGTTTTCTTTAGTGAGGGCGGCAGGCTTAAAGGGATACCTGCTTCGGCCGCCATTCCCGCAATAAGCACTATGGGCTATGCAGGTCAACTCGCGGGGCCCGCCCTTCTCGGATTTATCGCCTATCACTTTTCCCTGACCGCTGCGCTGACCTTTACCGGGGCATTGCTTTTAAGTGTTGCCCTAAGTTATGCATTCAGGAAACCCAATGTTTAATCCAAATATTAAATAACAAAACACATGTATAAATCACAGAAAAATCTATTACAAATGCTACTTGTTGCCATCCTGTTCGGAACAGGGATATTGACATCAAATGCACAAAAAAGAAAAGATGTTGGACTACAGCTTTATTCTCTTCGTGAACTAATACCAAAAGATGTTAAGGGAACTTTGCAAAAAGTTTCCCTCGCAGGCTATAATCAAGTTGAGCTATATGGCTTTAGCATCAAGGACCAATTTTGGGGTTTGAAACCGGTGGAACTTAAAAAAATTCTTGATGAGAACCATCTCAAGGCAATTAGCGGCCATTTTAATATGTCTCCCTACTTAAAAACAGGTGACGATGCCGAGCTTAAGGCCGCAATCGATGCCGCTAAAATTCTGGGACTGCAATATATTACCATTCCGTGGCTAGAGCCAGGTATCAGGACCAATGCTGAAGATTATGGGACTTTAGCGAAGAGGCTCAACTATGCAGGTCAGCTCTGCAAAAATGCAGGACTGAAATTGGCTTACCATAATCATGATTTTGAGTTTATCAAATATGGCAATGAAACAGGAATGGACATCCTGCTAAAGTACACAGATAAAAAATTGGTCGATTTTGAAATGGATATCTATTGGGTCATTCGTTCAGGTCTTCAGCCATACGCACTTTTCAAGGCCAATCCTGGGAGGTTTGTGATGTGGCATATCAAGGACATGGATAAATCAGATCCGAATTTGAATGCAGAGATTGGTTCGGGAACTATAGATTATAAGGATATTTTCAAACATGCAAAGCTTTCCGGAATGAAATACTTCTTTGTGGAACACGAGACGAACTATAAGCCGGATATGATTGGTTCCATCACACAAAGCTGTACGTTTGTTAGGGATCAAATTCTAAGATAAGCACAAAAGAGAGTGTCATTTGCAGTAATAGGATTTAACATAAAGCTCTATAATGACTTAACTAAAATTCTCGTTACGATTTTGTAAGGCTTTTGTGTGAAGTTGAACAAAAAATCCTGTTGAACCTGCCATTTGGACGTAGCCAAAGTCAGTGCTGTAAGGCCGAAATCCTACTTTTAAGAACAAAAAGCAGCATTAATTCAACTTATCAGGTTCAATTTGGGATCAGGTATTTATTCTAACAAAACTTATTTCTGTTCTTGTCCGTAGCAGCCCTTGAGCAGTCTGAAATTGTGAATTGATCATATTTTCGTTGTAATCACCTGTAATCCTAAATTATCGTCCTTTAGATCTTTTAACTTAAGATAGGTGATTTTCTTTATCAAATACTATTTGACTATTTAGTTTAATCCTTCGAGAGAAAACAAACGAATTTGATAACGCGCGAATAACAAAGCCTTAACAAAAGGGCTTTAGCTTTGCGGCATAAATATTTGGTTAGTATTTATACGTTTAGGTTTAGTTGATATGAAAGGCCACGATGGATGTCAGGGCTTTTTTATTTTTTTGATAATCCTAAAGTATATATACATTTGGGATTTATTGCCTCCAACATTAAAAATAACGTAAATTTAATAAACCGGTAACACGAGCTTTGTCATGTCAATCTATTTAGAATTTCCGTCGATATCTGATTACCCGGTATATAACCCGGTTAGAGAACTATTAACCTACGTTGAGGAGCTTGCAGAAGGGGCACATGAGGCTGAAACAAATCAGGAAACTAAGGAAGTCTCTGCAGCATTTCCGATTTTGGTTTAGCTGCAAGCTGTTTTTGTCGCTTCTTCTTCTTCTTTTCAGCCTTAAGCTTATCCTGGTATTAAATGTCCGGTTCTACATGGATCATAATGTCCGAGAAGCGGGGGAAACTATTGGTGATGTGATCTTTTACTCTGTGAGCGATGTCATGCCCCTGTTCTAAGGTAAGCAAAGTCAACTGAGGGGCTGCCTGCTGATGTATTTTAAAGTGATGTAAAAACATAGGCAGCTTATCACATTGGTCCAGTGTCAATGCATCGGTACCGATTAATAAAAGCAATATGTAGATAAAAACCTTTTCACTTGCTGATCTCACTGATCGCTGCATCCCTGCAGACAGGGAAAGCAGCAAATGTAAATGCGGTACACGCTATTAGAAATGGGTAACGCTATATATACACCATATTAACCGGATCATATATTGGCTGCTGACGTTGAATTTTATAATCGCTGAAGCCTGACCCTGGGTATTTTACCCTTCGGATAACAGTTGTTTTTGATTAGTGGACTACCCGTCGGAACACGGAAGTCGAGATGCTGCCAGTCTCTGAACTGCGGATCCCAAACTGTGCCATTCTTTTCAAAATTCAGCGTTTGGGTTAGCGCTGGAAGGTCCCGGTATTTTTGGTTGTATTTCCAGGCCGCTCCCCAATGAAATACTGTTTGGGTAGAATCTGTGGTCCAGTAAACATTGCGATCAATATTCAGGTTAAGCATTTCCAGGCTGATGTCTTTGGGCTGACCCGCGCTGCTCTTTGCCTGGTAGCCTGCCGCCCAGTCTTTTTCGCTGCTGGAGGTAGCATCTTTTGCGGGCAGTTTCGGTCTTATTGCTGCAGGCCAGTGACGCCCGTCCGGAATATCAAACCATCCTCTGGCCTGGGCGCCCGTGTTGTATACGAGGATATTGTTCCGGATCAGCTGATCGTGGTTCCAGACCGGTATTTCTTTGCCAAACCTTTTTCCTGTTCCTTCGATGATCTGCGGGG
>NZ_DATHGC010000263.1:0-20818 GCF_035317785.1 Pedobacter sp.
GTTCGGGAAAGGCCTGCTTTTCGGAAACATCACCGGCGTCCCTCCTACCGATGTGGTCATTTTAGGCGCAGGAACCGTAGGCGAATTTGCCGCCAAGACCGCGCTGGGATTGGGCGCAAGCGTCAAGGTGTTTGACAACTCGATTACCAAACTCAGGCGCCTGCAGAACAACCTAAGCCAACGTATTTTCACTTCCACCATACAGCCGAAATCCTTGCTCAAAGCCTTAAGGCGCTGCGATGTCGCCATTGGTGCGATGCGCGGAAAAGAGCGCTGTCCGGTCGTAGTCACCGAAACCATGGTCGAACACATGAAAAGAGGCGCCGTCATTGTTGATGTGAGCATCGATACCGGCGGATGTTTTGAAACTTCGGAAGTGACCACACATGAAAAACCGACCTTCATCAAGCACAATATCATCCATTATTGCGTGCCCAATATCCCTTCGCGCTATTCCAAGACGGCCTCGCTGTCGATCAGCAATATCATCACGCCTTACCTATTGCAGATTGCCGAAGACGGCGGTATCGAGAGCGCCATCAGGATGAACAAAGGGCTCAAGAACGGCGTGTACCTGTACCACGGAATCCTCACCAACAAAGCCATCGGCGACTGGTTCGGGCTTTCAGACAGCGACATCAACCTGATTGTTTTTTAACGGGCGTTGCCTTCGGCCGGGCTTTCCACTTTAATTTTTATTTCCTTACGCTGCGCTCCAGGTAAATAAAAGATTTCGCTACAATCCCTAACGCACACCTGCAAAACAGAACCATTTATTCCTTAAGAAAATCCTCCAAAAATTCCCTCCGGACTATGCGGTTTTCAATTATCTTTGCAAAAAAATAACCCATGACTTTTAGATACCGTTTCGCCTATTATATGGTTGGATTAGTAATAGGACTGTTCTTCGTTGCAATGGTTTTCAGCGGAAAAGACGCGCGATGCAACTATTTCCCAAATGCCAGGGTGCTGAATGACTTGCGCACCAAGCCCTTTAATTATTCCGACAAGGCCTCGGCAGTACTGGCAGAAAAGTGGGTCGACACGACAGATATCAAGAATACGCTGCAATACGGCGATGTCGATTTTGCAAAGAGCAACATTCCGTCAGAAGGCGGAAAATTATACACCATTGAAGGAAAGACGGTGAAACAGGTGCCGATCGTACTCGAAGTCGTCAATTATTCCGATAAGGCGGTACTGACGGCAATCAAAAAAAAATAATTTTATTTGAAATAAAGTTGCAGATATAAATTCTAAACGTATATTTGCACTCCTGTTACGGGCGATTAGCTCAGCTGGTTCAGAGCACCTCGTTTACACCGAGGGGGTCGGGGGTTCGAACCCCTCATCGCCCACAAGTTTAAATACAAATGGTTTCAAAAGCCGATAAATCTTAGGATTTATCGGCTTTTTGCTTTTGTGCCTATACCAAATTATTCATTCAATCTTATTTCTTAGGAGATAAAATCGAGACCCGCGCAAATTTAAAAATCAGGGTCTCGCTAAAATCACTTAAGCCTTGCAATCACTAGCGTACCAATAGCCTGACCACTTACCTGTTCAGAATTTGTACATCTTGTTTGCAATTACTCAGATTAATAAATTGATTAGTAATTAAAAGGTAAAAGCCATGAAAACAAAAATCACATTACACTTCTATGCAAAAAAGACCAAAGCCAATGTTGCCGGACTTCTTCCAATTTATATCCGGTTAACTGTCGATGGCGAACGTCTCGAATTCAGCTCCAAAAAGTTTATTTAAAAATCGAAATGGTCTGATGATCTGGCGAAAATGAAAGGCGGCTCCGAAGAAGCCCGTTCAATAAATAGCTATCTCGATTCTGTAAAATCGCAGATAATTGATATTCAAATGACGCTTATGCATAAAAGGGAAACTTTGAATATCGAAAACTTCCGGAAGCGTTTATTCGATGAAACTGATTCTCAACGAATGCTTTTACCAATTTACAGAGACCATAACAACCGGATTGAGGGATTACTTGGAAATGGTTACGCGCCTGGCACATTGGAAAGATTTAAAATTTCATTGAAACATCTTGAGGAATTTCTATTGTGGAAATTGAATGCGAAAGATATTGCAATTGATAAAATTGATTTCGCATTGATCACTGATTTCGAATTTTATCTAAGAAGCGAAAAAAACTGCAGCAACAATACGGCAGTTAAATATGTCCGCAATTTCAGAAAGATTATAAAAATTTGTCTCAGCAATGACTGGCTGGAAAAAGACCCGTTCATCAAATATGATGGCAAAATGAAAGAAGTTGAAACTGAATTTCTGACTGAGGAGGAAATTCAAAGCATTTATTCTAAAAGGTTTCGTACACCGCGACTAGAACTCGTTCGCGATATATTTATTTTCTGCTGCTTTACAGGTTTAGCTTATGTCGATGTGAAAGGCTTGAAAAATGATCATATTGGAATTGGTATCGACGGCCAAAAATGGATATTTAAAAATCGCCAAAAGACCGATACAAAGTCTAAAATACCTTGCTGCCGATTCCCGAAGAATTGATCAAAAAATACGCCGAACATCCTAAGTGTCTAAATGAAGATAGAGTTTTACCGGTTCTTAGCAATCAAAAGATGAACGGATATCTGAAAGAAATTGGAGACTTGTGCGAAATTAGTAAAGAAATTACTTTTCACATGGCAAGGCATACCTTCGCCACTTCGGTAACTTTGACTAATGGAGTTCCTATTGAAAGTGTGAGTAAAATGCTGGGGCATAAAACATTCAAACTACGCAACATTACGCGCGAGTTCTTGATAAAAAGGTTAGTGAAGATATGCAAAACCTTCGTAATAAATTTATTTCAAAACCTATGTTGTTAGAATCAAATGGATAAAATAAGAAAGTCCGAATCAAGATGATTTTATGAAAATAAATGGGTTTTAATACCCAATTTTTTCAATTTCGAGTTCAATGTCGAAGGATGAATATCAAGCAGTTCAGCAGCACCACTTGCTCCCGAAATTTTTCCTTTACACTTCTGTAAAATGTAAATGATGTAATCACGCTCATTTTCTGTAATCGTTTTAATCGCATACTCTTCGTTGTCCTTTTTGAGACATTCTTTTTTTGAAGGCAAATCAGCGACTTCAATTACTGAATCATCCGAAAGTAAAAGGCTTCTTTGAACTACATGCTCCAGTTCGCGGATATTGCCTCCCCAATCATAATTCATTAAGTGGGTTATTGCTGATTTGGAAAAAACAGCATTCTGTTTTCCAAGACTCTGTCCATAAATTGCTATAAAATGATTAGCGAGTTCAGGAATATCATCTTTTCTTTCTCTTAGCGGCGGTACAGTTATCGGAAAAACGTGTAGCCTGTAGTATAAATCCATACGGAATCTCCCGGCAGAAACTTCTTCTTCAAGATGCCTGTTTGTGGCTGCAATTATCCTGACATCAACCTTTATTTTATGGCTGCCACCAACACGTTCTATCTCTTTTTCCTGAAGCACACGCAATAGTTTCACCTGAATCTCAATAGGCAGTTCACCAATCTCATCCAAAAAAATAGTTCCTCCTTCTGCAAGTTCAAATTTCCCTAATCGTTTGTCTGTTGCACCAGTAAATGAACCTTTTTCATGCCCAAAGAGTAAAGACTCGGCTAAGTTTTGCTGAACAGTACTGCAATCAACAACAACAAAAGGTTTATTATTTCTAGGGGACATTTTGTGGATAGCCGCGGCGATTTTTTCTTTTCCGGTACCACTTTCGCCTAAAATAAGCACCGAAGTATCAGATGGAGATACTTTTTTAATATAATCAAAAACTTGGAGAATTTTTTGACTACTACCTACTATTTCTTCTAACGCTATATCTGATAGTTGTGAAGTTAAAATTCTAGGTATGAATTCTGAACTAACTTTTACCACTTCGTCTACGAATATTTTAGTCATAAAAGAATCCAATATAAATTCCAGATTTCGTAAAAGTGAAATATGACTTTCATTTTGAATATCCTGTTGACGTGAGTAGAGGGATAAATTAAAAAGTGTATTATTTATGGTAAGTGGTAAAACGATATATGATTTGATACCGAAATTTTGAATCACCAATCTTTTTATAGCTGAAGACTTGACAATGTTTTCCATATTATGGTAACTCTGCAAACACAAAACATTTTCATTTGGAGATTGTTCATGTGTATTCTGAATTTCCAGAACGGTTAATTTAGAAATCTCTGACAATTTATCTATTGTAATAATTTGATAATCATCTATTTTTTTTCGAAGCAGCCCGATCGGATTGTATTTTCCGACGTCAACGAAGCCAGCTTCAAAATAATCAAATGGAATATAGGTTTGTAAAACTTTTGCTAAACCCACTAATGAGGTGACTAAATTGTTTTCTGTGCTTAGTATTGATGGTAATTCTTTTTGTATTTGTAACTGCTGTTGAATCTGAGATTCCTGACTATAATTGTGACGGTATGATGCAATTTCTAAAGTAATCAATACATCCTGCTCCCGAAATGGCTTCACAATAAAGCCATAAGGTTGCGTCATTTTTGCCTCGTCGAGTATTTTCCTGTTGGAGTTGGCGGAAATGTATATAAATCCGATATTTCTTTCCCTGAGAATTTTAGCTAAATCAATCCCAGATTTATTTCCTTTCAAGATAATGTCAAGAAATATCAATTCAGGTTTTTCGGTTTCAAGGATTTTCAATGCTTCTTCAACAGAACGTGCAATACCACAAACTTGGTAAGAAGCTCTTTCAAGCATTAACTGTAAATCATGGGCTTCAATAAACTGGTCTTCAACAATCATAATTTTCATAGAAAATCCAGATTTATTGCCGTATCGAAGTGAATTACCTACTGTTTCCATAATCTGCTATTTATTCTGAAATTATATGTTTTTTTTCATAATTCTCTAATTTGTTTTCATCAAAAGGAAAAGTAACTGTCACGCAATATCCGTTTAAACTATTGATTTCCAGAATTCCATCAATCTCATCGCTAAGTCCTTTTATAAGCCTCATTCCAAGTGTTTCATTAGCATCTGACAATTCGGAAGATAAACCTATACCATTGTCACTTATAATTAATTCGCAGTGCTTTAAATCTTTCCGCTTCATAATGATGCTTATAATCCCTTTACTTTTATTGGGAAAAGCGTGCTTAATCGCATTGGTGATGGTTTCATTGAGTATAAGTCCGACTGGCACAGCCTGTGCGATATCAAGATTAATGTCCTCAATTTGTGTAATAAATCTGATCCTTTGACCAGTATCAAATGAAATTTTAAAATATTCTATAAGTTCACCAATATAGGTAGGTATATGAATGGCAACAAGGCTGTCTGATTGATATAATTTTTTATGTATTAAAGACATGGAGTGAATCCTATGCTGGCTGCTATTGATTGCCTTCATTGCTGTCTTATCAGTCAGATAATGAGATTGCGTGTTTAAAAGACTCATAACAATTTGCAGATTATTTTTTACTCTATGATGAATTTCTCGTAAAAGCCATTCTCTCTCATCAGCCAGTTTTTGTAGTACAGTGTTTTTTTCATCAATCTGCTTGTTTTTAGATTGCAATAAGCTGTTATTCTTTTGTTTGGTATAATAACTTTTATAAACAAGGCTTAAAATTATAATTAGCAATAAGATAACAATAAAACCGATATTTTTCGTAAGATTGGCCTGAAACAGTTTATTTTTCTGGAGTTCAGTTTGTTTTTGGAGTAACTTGTTGTTTTTCTCTTTGAGCAAAAGAGCTTTATCTTTTTTATCGCTGTCGTATTTAATCTCTAGCTCCTGAAATGCCTTATCTTTTGTGGTATTGTTTATAGAATCATTATAAGCTTTCGCCATCCCAAATTCTTTAAGAGCATCCTTAAATCGTAACTGCACTGAATCCAATTTGAACAACATCCGATGCACATCTGCCAACCTCAAATCATTTTTCCCAATCTCACTCAATGTTTTGTATACCAGAACATATTTTCTTGAAATATCATATTGCTCTGTTGCAAAATGATACTTAATAATGCCTGGATAAAGTAAATTCTGCTCACTACTATAAGGGGGTAGTTTCGATGAAATTTCCATCGCACTTTCAACATATTTTTTTGCTTTCTTAAGATTTTTCAACTCAATATAAGCTAAGATACATCGCGATATGAGCATTTCGCGGGCCGTTTTCGACAGTGTACTTTGTTTCGCTTCTAGTTTTTTAAGATAAACGAGCGCTTCTTTATTCCTTTTAAATTTCATCAGCATATTGACTATGTTCGTTTCCAGCATGGTTACCAACGCTGCATTATTGTAATTAGCCGCAATTTTATCTGCTTTCTGCAAATATTCCAACGACTTAATACCATCACCCATTCGATCATAGATTATAGCCAAATAATTGTATATTTCCGCTGCCTCTGGGCTTTTATCATTTCTCTCGTCAATGATTCTAATCGCTTCGATAACATAGACCATCGCTTCTTTAGTTTTACCAACTTGGTTGTAGTTGATGGCGATAAGAGAATTGAGTCGCTGGACACCCTTATAGCCAACCGATTTATAAAGCTCTAGCGCATCAAGTAGTTGTTGCCGACCCTCATCCATTTTACCCTCAGACATTGTTATATATCCGAGCTCATACAATGCATCGGCCTGTCCTTTTTTATTACCGGCTTCCTTATAAAGATCCAAGGCCTTTTGCGCATTTGTAGTTGATAACGCTGAATCATCGGAATCAAATTCAGCTTTATCCATAGCCATATATACTGAAGCCATTCCTGCTTTAGAATTCATTTCGGAGTAAATATCAAGAGTTTTTTTTAACAGCTGCTTTGCTTCTCCTCCTCTCTTTTTACGTGTAAGAATTTTTGATTCAAGTATATCGGTCTTTGCAATTCCAATTTTATATTTAAGCTGCTCCGCTAATTTCCGCGACGCATTTACATAAAACAATGAGCTGTCTATCGCATATGGAAAAGCTAATTCAGGTGATTCATCATAATAGAAAGTACCAATCTCGTGAAGTAACCTGACTTTCAAAGTGTCATTTGCCGATCGTTTAAGATCCTTTCGAAGTTCTGCAATGGAAGAGGTAGTTTTCTCCTGTGCACGACAGTAAAACAGATTTAGAAAAAACAAGATAAAAATCAAGTATAGTGTTTTCATTAATACCACTTTGATTAGATTAAACTTATGGAAACTGCTTGTTTAAAATGGGGTAAAGCACTAGTTGTGATAAAGATAAAGATTTTTTGGAAGTTAACATCTATTAATTAAAATAATACCTCAGTATCATTTCACTAGTATCTAATTAAAAAATAAAAAATCAGATTGAAGCAACCTGATTTTTTATTAATATTTATTTTTTGCTGTCTTTTTGGCCGCAGTAATAATAACTTTTGCTATTGCATCAGGTTGGGATATAAAGATAACATGACTACCCTTAACTTCGGTTGTTATAGCTCCTGACCTTTTATACATATTGCGTTCAATTTGTGGATTGATACTTTTATCCTCGGTGGCAACTATACCATAACTGGGTTTGCTCTTCCAAGCAGATTCTGCAACAGGAGTTCCAAAACATTGTGCAAATATTGGTCCTTGGGAGGCAAACATAAATTCAGCTTCTTCTTTGCTTAAATCCCCAGCAAAACCGGCATGAAATTTTGCTTTGTCAAAGTAAATAAATCCTTTATCATCCGGTGGTAAAATTCCGTTTTCAGGAGCAGGTGGCAATGTCATTATCCATTGAAGTGTGGTTTCCCCTTTATCCGGTTGAAAAGCAGTTACGTATACTAAAGCAACCACTTTAGGATGCATCCCGGCTTCGGTAATAACAGTTCCTCCCCAGGAATGCCCAACCAATATCACGGGTCCATCCTGTTTATCAAGGACTCTGTTAGTAGCCTCCACATCGTCTTTTAATGAGGTCAAAGGGTTTTGAACTATGGTAACATGATATCCTTTTTTCGCAAGAATCTCATATACCCCTTTCCATCCAGAACCATCAGCAAAAGCACCGTGGACGATTACAATGTTTTTAACCCCTGAAATCTGAGCTTCTACCGTTCCTCCAACGGCCATTAGCAATACAATAATCACCATTAACTGGAGTTTTATTTTTAATGGTAAAATTCTAATTGTTTTCATTTTTTCGATTTTAAGATTATAAATTATTTCTATATTTTTCATAAATGATGTTGTCCCATGAGCAATGACCGCCGCCGGTAAAAGCAATAAGTAAAAATGCCATACTGTACATAAATGGAATATCTCTTACAACCAATGTACCTCCTGAATGGACTATAAAATATCCTGTAAGTGTTACTACTATTATAGGTATACAGGCTATTCGTGTGCCCAATCCTATGATGATAAAAAGAGGGCAAATCAAATTGGCGGTGATGGCAAAAAAATCATTTAAAACGTAAGGCAAACCAAAGGGATTGTCAACTATTTCAGCTGATGCAACACCTATACCGATTTTCTTCAAGCCATGTACAATTATTAATTCAAAAGAAACCGCTACTCTGAATAAAAATATAATGTAATTGTTAAATGGTGTACCCAAATCGGATCGCAACCATTTGAATAATTTTGTTTTCATTTTTTTCATTTTTTAAAAAACAGCTCCCCACAACCAATATGGGGAACACTGTTTTTAATTATGCCACACAGATTTTTGTATGACGATCGTTACTCTTTTATAAACTGTAATTGAATACTAAGTGCTACTTCCTCAGCAACCATCATTCCTCCAGTTTCAAGAAGTGAATTCCAGTTGAGGTTCCAGTCCTTACGGTGCATTTTGGCATTCAGGGTAAAACCTGCCCTGGTATTGCCCCACGGATCTTTATTAATTCCTTCAAACGCTGCTTCGAGTTTTAGCGCTTTCATAATGCCGTGAATGGTGAAATCACCTAAGAGTTCAAATTCTTTGTCATTAATTTTTGTAAATGATGTAGAGTCAAATAGCATTTCGGGAAATGCTTCAGCATTAAAGAAATCGGGGCTCAAAAGATGCTCATCGCGTTCTTCATTACCTGTCGTTATAGAATTCACCTCTGCCTTAAAGGAAAAAATGGCTTTATCGAAAGATTCCTCTGCACTTTCAAGCATACCGGAAAAATTTTGAAATTTCCCTGAAACATTTGTAAGCATCATGTGCCGTACTTTGAATCCGATTTCAGAGTGTACCGGATCAAGTTTCCATTTTGTTGTTGACATTTTATTATTATTTATTAGTTAAACATTCTCTCATTCATAAGCTTTTTCAAGTATAGGCGTTTGCTCATACAGGTAAAATTTTGTAATCAGTCCGTTTTCGACTTTAAAATGTATTGCCATGTACATCGAAAAATCTTTGCCGCTGTTTTTAAACTGTCTGCCCAATTCGGCAAAAATTGCAGCATCTTTTCCATCAACAATAAAACTGTCCAGTTGGAATTTATCTTTGTCCTCGGCGAAATAGGAAAATAAAGTTTTGAAAACCTTTGATATTTCAGAACGCTTGGTGCGTCTTCCTGTTCATGGGAACTTTGGAGATTCAAAAATATACCAATCAATATTTTCTGCGAAACAAGAAGCAATTTTATCAGCCTCTTTATTTCCTAATTGATCGAGGAAAATTTCTACTACTTTTCTGGTTTGTATGCCTTGTGTTATTGTTTCTTCGGAAGTTTGTGCATTCGCAACACCAATTACACAGCATATAGCGCATAACAGTAGAAGTTTTTTCATGAGACTAATGTTTTACCATTTGTCTGGCATACTGAATGCCTATCCCATAGGCACCGCCGTACTGCTGCATTAGATCATTGACCGCTTTATAGGTTTCCTGTCGTGCCCAGTCACGTTGCAACTCAAGAATGTACTGCATTGACGTCATGGGTTTGGCACCGGCCTGAATCATTCGTTGGATAGCCATTTCATGCGCTTCTTTCGATACATCTCCACAGGCATCTGTAATAATATAAACTTCATAACCTTCCGAAAGTGCTGATAGGGCAGGTCCGACAATACAAACGCTGGTCCATAGCCCTGCCATTACAATGCGTTTCTTTCCTTTTCCAGTGATCGCTTTATTAGCATTCGGGTCTTCCCATGTATTCATCGTAGTCCTGTCGGCATACGTTGAAATGTCGGGATAAAACTGTGTCACTTCGGGAAAGACTGGACCGCTAAAGGATTTTTCGGCAACAGTTGTCACCACTGTAGGGATTTTGAAGATTTTGGAAGCACCGGCAATAATGGCAACATTCGTCCGGAGTTGGTCAATCGGAATACTGGCTGTGGCAAAACCCATCTGCCCTTCATAATCAATTAATAAGAGTGAGTGGTTTGTTGGGTTTAAAAGCGCTGGTGATGGCTTTTGTGCTGCTGCTGACACTACAGTTAATAGTACTGTCAACAATAATTTGTAATTTTTCATAATAGTTTACTTTTTAAATTAATATTGTTTTTATTATTTGCAATGGGTGTTAAAAATGGAGCTGCATGGTAACTCCTGTAAAAAATATATCCTTACCCGTTCCCGAAGCTTTGAGGTAATCGCCAGCATCAAACCAAGTTGCTTCAACCCTGAAGTACAAGTACTGGTTGGGTTGCCAAACTATTTCGCTTTCTAACTGGTTTCCTATTTTTTTGCTGTCTGTTGTATTTCCCGGATAAATGAGTGAAGTATTTGTTGCATAAATACCATCGTTACTGCTATATCTCCAGAACATATCATAGTCAATTACCCAGTCAATATTTTTCGAAAGTTCAAAATTCAGAGAAGGATGGAAGTCGATAAGATTGGAAGGTCCGATTACTGCAGCCAGTCCAAAATAAGCGCCGCGGGGGAAAAGCGGATTAAATGTTTCTAACTGGTCATCGCCTTTGCGGCTGTCACCGCTAATGACTTCACCTTTCAGGCCTATCTCAGGATGAAATTTAATGGCTGTAAAACGATAACCAGTATTTAATGAAGCCGTCCAGGCTTTGATATCTTTTGTATCAAAGCTGCCAAACTGATATACTGCTTCACCGTCATAACGCCAATTTTGGTACTTGCCCCACAGCCTTGTGCCAAAAGAATGCCGCGTTTCTTCTCCAGCACCATCATCGAAAGTCGCCTTTGCTCTTTTATAACCGAAGTAATACAGATCGGCATTTTTAATTACCGGTATTTTATTGATTACAAAATAACTTCCCCAAAATTGTTTATCAGCATTCGAAGTATCATTAAAAATAGCATCTCGTGCCACCACATAATGACTGTAAAAAAAGTCTGCCAAATAATTTCCTTTTGCAGCTATTAATTTCACTCCATCAAAAGATTGTCTGTTATTTGGCCCATCGCGAACGGCTACTATTCGCTGAGAACCATAAGAAAGCTCTTGACGACCTACTCTGAACAACAACTTGCTTGCTGCTGTATTTACAAAACTGACTTCTGCAAATGCCTGATGCAGTTCCAACGGATTTTGCTCTACCGGACTCGGATCAATCCTACCATCAGCAGTACTACCTTGGATTTGTATGAATGTTCGAAAATGGGTTCCTGCATGGAAATCAGAGTGTAACAGAAACCTTCCTAGGATGTAGCCGTCATTGTCTTTGGGATCGTCTCCCCAGGTTTCATTTTTCGCATAGAAATATTGGTAACGAAGGTCACCTCCGAAGCTCAGATACAGAGTCCCCGATTGGTTCAGTGGTGTAAATTTTAGTGCTTTATACCAGTCATTTTTGACGGTATCATTTTTAAGATAGCCGTAATTTTCTTCGTATCGCAACGATTTAAAATCAGGATATCGCTGGGCAATACTCCTTACAGAAATAAAGAGAATAGCGACAAGTACTATATTTTTCATGATAATGATTGTTTAAATGTGTTTAAAAAGCTGAATGAACTACTTCATGTTCGCCTTAATATCCTTGTAAGCGTTTGGAACGTTAAAATTGAAGTGCAACCAATTGAAAAGCTCATATCCTTTATCGAATTCTTTCATAGTCACGGTCGTTTTCGTTTGTTCTAGTGTAAGCCCTTTTTTTACAGCATCTTCAACATCTGCTTTTAATTCGGTCACATAATCTATGGTATATTTAATACCGGCTTTGTTGGTAATTCTTCCATGCCCGGGGATAACAATATCATTATCGCCTATCATGTTGTAGATTTTATTCAGATTATTTACCGGCTCCAAAAAGAAACCATCAAAAAGCCATGGGATTGCTGGGCTTTCAGCAATAAAAGGATTTCCTGCCCACAATACATTTTTTGTTTTAGTCTTCACATATACAAACAAATCTGCAGGAGATTGTGCCGTACCTACGTTGATGAGCCGTACCAAATTTCCATTTCCCATATCTATTTCCATAGTCTGGTTGATTGGGATGGTAATGTCTGCTGCGCGATAAACGCTTTCCTCAATCCCTCTTCCTTTCCCAAACAACATAATCATGAACTGTTTGATATTGTCATAATTCTTAGCAAGATTATCCCTGCAAAATTCATTTTGGATTACAATGGTTTCTTTTGGTAGTAGATAATTACCAAAGCAATGATCCCCGTGATCGCTGGTATTTACAGCATATACTATGGATTTCTTTGTGACTGAACGTACCAATTGATACAATTGATCGTAAAGTCTTTTGTCAAGCATCGTTTCAATTAAGAGGACGCCTTTATTCCCGACAATGAAGCCCGCAGATGTGGCCTGCGCTAAACCTTTTGTAGTTTCGTTCTCTGCTGTGGTGGGCGATACGGAATAGACATTTTCCAATAGTTTATGAAGCCCAAGCGTTACTTTATTGGCATCCCAGATTGGAACTTTGTCCGGCATAGGAAATTGTGCATAAATCATGCTACTGGTAAGAAAAAAGAAGGTGTAAGCATAAAATTTCGAGAATAGTGTAGTGATTTTCATGATATTTATTTTTTGTTGTTAAAATGCATTCTAATGGATTGTTATTTTTGATAACCTCCATAATATTTGACAGGCGCCCACTCCGGAATGACTGGTGTTTCAGGAACGTCAAATTGTTTGTAGTTCCCAGTCGCATATACTACTTTACCATTTACAACTGTCAGCTCTGATTCAATAGTTCGTACTTTATCCGCCGGAACAGAAAAGTAATCATCAGTTAGTATCGAAAAATCAGCATACATTCCCTTAACCAATTTTCCTTTTACTTTTTCTTCTCCTGAAACCCAGGCGCTACCTGATGTGTATAATTTTAGGGCAGTAAATTTGTCTAACACTTGATCTTTGGGCCAGAATTGCATCCCCCCAATCGTTTTGCCGGTTAACAACCAATGTATCGCCATCCATGGGTTGTAAGTGGAAATACGCGTTGCATCAGTGCCCATGCCTACAGGGATTCCCATGTCAAGCATTTTTTTAATTGGAGGCAATTGTGTTTTCGGTATACCATATTGTTTCTGATATAGTTCACCCTGAAAATACATCCTGAACTGCACTGCAATACCGCCGTTCAATTTTTTAACGCGCTCTAGTTCCTTTGGTGTAATCGTTTCTGCATGATCAAAAAGCCATCTCAAACCATTAAATGGAGTATCTTGATTCACCTTTTCGAAGACATTCAGCATCCTATCGATTGACTCTCCGTAAGTAGCATGCAGTCGAAAAGGCCATCTGTTTTTCACCAAAAGCCTTATGATTGGCTCAAGATCGGCTTCCATGTTTGGGGAAAGAACAATTCTGGGTTCAAGGAAATTTTCAAAATCCGCTGCAGAAGCAACAAGGTTTTCTCCTGCACCTTCTTCAGTATAGCCGTTGTCCATAAAAAGATTATCATTCTTGTTGACAATGGTTTCTGCCACCCACTTCTCGTAATCTTGTAGTTCCTTGTTTTTTTGCTGCGCAAAAAGAAAATAGGATATTCTGATACTGAGCTTACCGCTCTTTGCCAACTCAAGTGATGTCACATAATCCGCAGGGAAATTCTGCCCGCCTCCTGCGGCATCTACAACGCTTGTCAATCCGAAGCGGTTCAGTTCCCTATTAAATTGAACAGAACTGTTTATTCTTTCTTCAGGGGTAAGTTTTGTCGTAAGCGCGAGAGTCGTGTAAATGGCTTTTGGGGTTTCTTTTGCAAACATTAAACCAGTAAGATTACCATCTTTATCCTGTTCCAACGGGCTGCCTTCATAATGTGTGTCTTTAGTATAGCCAAGTGTTTCAATACCTTTCTTATTTAGAAATGCCTTTCCGTACAAATAAGTGATAAATACGGGCTTGTCAGGAACTGCAGCATTAATTTCATCCAAAGTCGGCTGTCTTTTTTCTTCAAACTGAAACTCATTCCAGCCACCAATCACTTTTATCCAAACTCCGGGTGGTGTTCTTGCTGCCTGCTCTTTGAGCATTTCCATGGCGCGCTTCAGTGTTTTAACTCCATCCCAACGCAACTCCGAATTATAGTTTAAGCCTTCTCTGATAGCATGCATATGGCTGTCATTTAGCCCCGGGATAATGGTTTTCCCTTTTGCATCGATAATTTGCGTCTTTGCCGATTGATAGTTGGCAAGTATGTTTTTTGTTGTTCCGGTTGCTGTAATAATTCCGTCTTTTACCGCAATGGCCTGTATAAATTCACCTGGTTTTTCCATTGTAGCAATCTTCCCGTTGTAGATAATCAGGTCTGCATTCTGTTGGCTATGAGCCACTGCCGCTATAAAAAGCAGTATTAAAAATATATTTTTCATGAGTGATAAATTATTGATTAAGCTTCTTCAAGCATATAGTCGGTCGACAAGGAAATCTCGGTATTATCTTCTATTCCTTTTTTGAGTGTCTCCGTTTTTAAAAGTGCATAGGCTACAGCATCCGAACCAAGCAGTAATCGCAAAGGCGGTTCTTCAAGTAATGCGGTTTTAAGGATAACTGCCGCTGCTGCAACTGGATTACCAATCTGATGTCCCGGAATGTCAAATAGATGCTTGCGTTTAATTTCTGTGAGTTCAGGATAATCGCTGATAGGTTTCATTGGCGTTTTTAAAGAACCTGAATCCAAAAAACCGGTGCGAAAATACCCTGGTTCGATAATTGTGACTTTAATTCCGAAAGGTTTAACCTCCTGTTCCAATGCCTCGGAAAGGCCTTCTACCGCAAATTTTGTGGCACAATAAATTCCCCAACCAGCACCGGCAATCAGCCCAAAGACTGATGACATATTAAAAATGCGACCACTCTCTGCTTTTCTCATGTACGGAAGAACTGCCCGGGTTACATTTAAAAGCCCGTAAACATTAATATCAAAATTTGCGCGTACTTCAGCATCTGATGATTCTTCAATACCACCAAGTAATCCATAACCGGCATTGTTTACCAAACAGTCAATTTTACCGAAGCGCTTCATTCCAAATTGGACTGCCTGAATAACGCTTTCTTCGCTTGAAATATCCATTTCCACAGGTAAGAATTGCAATGAGGAAATATTAAATGCGATCTTAAGACTTTTAATGCTGCGTGATACTGCTATAACATTATCACCATTTGACAATGCTTGTTTTACAAGCTCGAACCCAATCCCTTTTGATGCTCCTGTGATGAACCATGTTTTAGTTGTTTCCATAATTTATTGCTTTCTGATGCGTTATTTTTTCATAAAAAAATCCAGTAAATCTTTCTGTACCTGGGCGGTATTTTCCTGAACAAGCCAGTGCCCTGAACCTGCAATTTTCGACTCCGTAACATTTTCAGCTACAAGTTTGGAATGCTCTTTCAAAAATGCCGCAGCAAAATATTCCCCTCCCATGGCGAGTAATGGCATTTTGAGTTTTTTCTTCATAAACACCAGGTTGTCTTTCCCGTCCTGAGGAAATGAACCAAACCATTTGAATGAAGCAGTTGTAGCGCCATCAACAGAATAAGCTCTTACAAATTCAGCCGTTTCTTCAGCTGTAAATGGATCTTTGACATGACCCACCATTGGCCAGAAGTTGGTAAGAAATGCCGCCTCTTTTCCTTTTACGATTTCTCCAGATGCAGGCCAGGCAAAAAATCCAAACCACCATGCAGATGCTGAAACTTGTGACCATACGGGTTCAACACCAGGTAGCAAAGCATCAAGTAAAGCCACTTTTTTTACCTCGTCATTATACTGTGCAGCGTAAGCATAGGCTACCATTAAGCCGATATCATGTCCTGCAAGATTGATGCTTTTGTAACCTAGTTTTTTAACTAGTTCATGAATATCAGTAGCCATCGTTTTTTTGTCATAGCCAGAGGCAGGTTTGTCTGATTCACCAACACCTCGAAGATCAGGTGCTATAACTGTGAAGTGTTTTGAAAGCTCCGGAAGTAATCGGTTCCACATATACCAGTTTTGTCCAAATCCATGAACAAGAACTAATGGTTCGCCTTGACCCCCAATTACATAGTGGATATTAACTCCATTAACCAAAGCCGTCTGATGCTTAAAATTGGAGGGCGGATCTGCAGGTTGTGTTGTAGCTAAATTTTCTGCTGTGCTTGTTTTTTTCCGATTATTGTCTGCTTCACTCTTTTTTGCACAGGAGTTCATTGCAAATAAAGTTGTCATTAGAAGGCAAAACAACATTGCGGTTTTGTTCTTGAAATTTGATTTAAAGGTTTTCATAATTTTGAATTTTTAAGATTAATAGTGATTGTTGGAAATAATTAATATTTAATGAGTGTTTTCAATTTTATCGAGCCATTTCCGGATATATGATGCAACTTCCTGCCACCCGGGTTGTCCTAAAACAAAATGGCTCCTGAATTCAAATGCAACGTATTCAGTAATGGAATTTTTATCGGCGTATTTTTTATAATTACTGTAATTCAGGGAGGCAGGAATGGTATGGTCTGATTCCCCGGCAATCAGCAACAAAGGGTTGTGTGGTTTACTGAAATCAATTTTTGCGGCAGAGGTAATGGTATCCCTAACCACCCTTTTAGATTCCGGAATAGCAAATTGCTCATACCCCCTTTTCTGTATTGCTAAGGGCAGTCCATTGGCAAATGCATATTGCCATTGTTTAAAACTCATCATAAAAGTTTTGTTTGCAGAGGTAAAAAAGCCAAGCGGACCCCAGCCTGCAATCAGGAAAGACAGCTTAAACGTGAAAAGCCCCAGTGGCGGTACGGAATGAATAGCGATTGCCGCTGCAGCAATTCCTTTTACGTTCAATAGTTGCGCTATTAATCCGCCTATGGAATGACCTATGATGATCGGCTTCTCATTCAATGACAAAGCAATTTCCTCATAATAGGACGTTAATTCCGCAAGGCGCATCGACGCCACTTTTAAATCCGGATGGTGTTTTCGCAGTTCTGCTGGAGTAGCATCTTTATTAGGCCAAGGCGGCGATAATGTTTGATAACCCAGGTTTTCATAGAAGGTTTTCCATTCATTCCAGCAACTATCATGGACAAATGCACCAGTGATAAAAAGAATTGTTTTAGAATTTGTAGTTGACATAGCTGTAGTGATTAAATTATAGTTCGGTTATATCTTAAAAGAGAACTTATTTCTCTCTGCGATATCTCATTACTATAATCATTCCTCGCTTAGAATGTCTTATATATTGGCGTTTGGTTAAGTATTTAGGATAATAGTTAGTGATATTTCACTAATAAAATAGTATTTAACGATATATCGCTATTGAAATCGAGTTATAAATATTTGAAGATAATGAGGAGCCGGATGACTCAATCTACGCAGAAGTTGTAAATAGAACATCAGCGATGAAAGTTCTCCATCTTTGATATTTCGTCAAATTGTGCGGTTATAAACGATATACCGTTGATATAAGATATACGAAAATCACAAAATACTCATTTACAAATACTTAACATTTAGGACTGAAAATGGTTTATTGCAGTAATCTGATAACACTAAATAATTTCCCAGATGTACACACTAACAATATTTCCAAAAAAGATAATAACACAGCAGATAGTGAGAAATACTTTCCATGCCCGTAAAACGCGCTATGGATATGCCGTACTGCTATTTCATATGGCAATCTTCGCATCCGCTACTTTTACTCAGGCACAGGAAGCTAAGCAGAAAATTTCTGATTACCGCGAAACGCCGATAAAGACCAACGAACTCATTCACACCAAACTGAATATTAGCTTTAATTATCAAAAACAGTGCTTGTATGGTGAGGAATGGGTTACTATAAAACCGTATTTCAATCCTACTGATAGCTTAACGCTTGATACAAAAGGAATGGAACTGAAGCAAATAGCACTTGTTCACAACGGTAAATTAATTCCCCTTAAGTTTGATTATACAGACAGTCTCACTATAAAAGTAAGACTGGACAAGACCTATTATAAAAATGAAAAATATACGCTTTACATAAAATATACCTCATGGCCCGGGAAATTAAAAACCGGATTGAATGCAACATTACGGTCTAAAGGATTATTTTTTATCAATCCCGAAGGTCTCGAAAAAGACAAACCAATACAAATATGGACGCAAGGTGAAACGGAAAGTTCTTCGGTGTGGTTTCCCACAATTGATAAGCCTAACCAAAAGACAACACAGGAAATCGCAATAACAGTTCCCACAAAATATACCACACTATCCAACGGCTTGCTCACTTACCAAAAACGAAATACCGACGGAACAAGGACCGACACCTGGAAAATGAACCTTCCGCATGCGCCCTACTTGTTTATGATTGCTGTTGGAGACTTCAAAATATACTATGATAAATGGCAGCAAAAGGCAGTAGATTATTACTTAGAGCCACAATTTGCGCCGTTTGCCAAAGATATATTTGGAGATACGCCCGAAATGATGTCCTATTTCTCAAAAATATTAGGCGTTAATTTCCCATGGCCTAAATATGCACAGGTTGTTGTCCGCGAACATACCATGGGCGGTTCAATGGAAAACACATCCGCAACATTGCACGGCGATTTTATGCAACGTACATCCAAGGAGCTGATTGATATCGATTATTCCGGTTTGCAGTTAACGATTGCCCATGAATTTTTTCACCAATGGTTCGGCGATTATGTGACTGCCGAAAGCTGGAGCAATCTTACCGTAAATGAATCGTTCGCAGACTACAGCGAGGTGCTTTGGGCAGAGCATAGATTCGGTAAAGATGAGGCAGATGCGCATAACGAACGCTCTCTTAAAAAATATCTCGCATCAACAGAATCCCACAGTAAAAACCTGGTCCGCTTTTATTATGACGACAAGGAAGACACTTTTGATGCGATGGTCACTTATAGTAAGGGTGGCCGAATACTTAATATGCTTAGGGTTTATTTGGGAGATGCTGTCTTTTTCCATGGGCTAAACCTGTACCTGACTAAAAATGCTTTCAAAATACCGAAGCACAACAGGTCCGTTTAGCGTTTGAAGAAGCCAGTGGTCTTGACCTTAATTGGTTTTTTAACCAATGGTATTATAACTCAGGGCATCCTTCTAAAGTCCGCGGAACTGAATGGGTGGCTAAAAGAATTTGAAATAGATTAAGCATGCAATTATATGTACCTTCGTAGCAAACTAACACATACCCCAATTTCTTTGTACGAAGTCTTGACACGTAAGCGTTTAGTTCCTGCTTATCCGAAAAATAAAAATGAAGTTTTGGTTTTTGGTTATTTCGAATTAATACTCGTTCTGCATATTTAAGGTTGGCTTTAAGACCATTGTATTGTCGCCACAAATACCTACTGTCGCTATCAGTAGTATATTTTAAGTCCAAAATCTTTCCGGCGTCGTTTTCGGCCAGATTGATAGCAATTTGTAATTTAGCTGAAGGCATAACAATTATTAGTGTTAGTTATTTTTTACTTTCCCAAAAACCCAAAATTTAATACCTTTATTCTACCCAAATATAATAGAATGAAGAGATGGAACCTACATGGAATATATTGCAAGCCATGCAATATTGCCCCTATAAAGCATGGCAGCTCAGCCAGCAAACTGAGCAGATTAATAACCTGACATTTCCGGGAAATAAACTTACTGCCGGAAATCGGCTTGCACTTACAGCGTATGCTTTGGCATCAAACAAGGAAACAAACCAGGCTGCCAATATTTTACAAGTATACCTGGAGAATGGCTTAAAGTCCCAGACAATCCGTCTGAAGCCTTCCGCAAATCCGAAAAGCTGCTTTTTGATACAGCAGCCATAATCGGCAATCCGAATCCGCCTCAATTTTATAAAAACAAACATTGCCAGGAATGCCAATTTTGGGAATCCTGTCATACAAAGCTAAAAGAAAAAGACTGTATCAGTTTACTTGGGAGCATTTCTCCTGTAACATCGCCAAATACTATAAAAAAGGGATTTTCTCCATCACCCAATTATCCCATTTATTTCGGCCAAGAAGGCGCAGCAGGCGCAAACCAACAATTGCCGGTAATTATATGTGGGAACTAAAAGCGTTAGCCATTCGGGAACAGAAAACTTATGTTATGTATATGCCGGAACCAAATGATCTGGAGAACGCCATCTACATTGATTTTGAAGGTGTTCCCGACGAAAATTTTATTTATCTGATTGGAGGGTTCATCAAAAAAGAAAATGAGCCTGATGAGGTATTTTCATTTTGGGCAGACAGCAAAGATGAAGAAAAGAAGATATTCAGGGAATTCTTTAAACTTCTCAGCACGTATTCCCTGTCACAAGTTTATCATTACGGCAGCTATGAAACTAAAGCCTTAAAAGCGGCAGTCACAAAATATGGAAGTCATTTTAAACTGGATTTCGCGAAACTACAGAAGCGAATGGTCAACTTGTTAACCTATTTGCGGACTTACATTTATCCGCCTACTTACAGCAATGGGCTTAAGGAATTAGGAAATTTTT
>NZ_DATHGC010000264.1:0-9457 GCF_035317785.1 Pedobacter sp.
AAAGCGTCAGAACTCCCCTTTAAGAAGATGCAGCGAAACTTTCTCATGCCGGACTATGACGAATACGGAATGAGCTACATTGACCGCAGCGCCATCTATGATCCGTCTAAAATTCCGGCCGGCATCAGCCGTGACAACCCGGTATTCAACAGGCTCATCATACTGGACGGCGTCATAGAAGGCGGCTGGAAAAGAACCCTGAAAGGGAAGTCCGTTATGGTAGAGACGTCACCCTTTAAAACATTAAACAAGAAACAAACATCGGAACTCGAAAAAATGGTAAAGCGGTTTCAAAAGTTTTCCGCACACCATTAGTAAACATTTCTTCGCGCAAAACGTTAGTATAGAAAACGAAGCAATGCGCAAATTAACTTTCTATATTGCCCTGACCACTATCTTTTTCATTGGTTGCAGCAGCGAGCAGGACAGTCAGAATCATGACTCCGTTACGGTGGCCAGCATGCCAGTTGACACCGACACGCTCAACGCGCTGGATACCCTGAACAAAGAAACACTGCTCATTCCGGGCGTCTCTGCTGGAAATATTAAGATCAATGAGGATGCCGAATCCGTATACAAGATCCTCGGCAAGCCAGATTCCGGAGATGCTGCCATGCAAAAAGCAGTAGCCATATGGTATGAAAAGCATGACCCTAAATCTTTCACCACCGCCATTTACACGGTGAGGGATACCGGTGACAATCCTCCTGCCAGGATCAAACAGATCCGTGTCACCTCGCCGGAATTCAAAACCCAGTCTGGCATCGGGGTCCATTCCACACTGGCAGATATACAGGGAACATTTACCATCAGACAGCTCACGGGTACACCAGATGACAGCAAAGCGTTCCAGATCTTTGACAGCCCTGCAGGCATTGCATTTGAACTGGATAAAAATCTAAAAGTTACCGCAGTACTCATTCACCCTGCAGATGAAGAACTGAAGGCCAATTACCTCCCGCTCAGATAAAGCCTCTTACTTAATCTCAAAACTATAGGTCGCCCCTTTCCAGGTTGCCTTATAGTCTTTACCATTGTGCTGACCCGGTGTCTTGTCCATATCGCTGACTTCAAAAACATACCTTCCGGCCCAAAGCGGTGTAAACTCAACAACGCCCTGATCATTGGTGGTCAGCTCCTTTGCCCAGCCACTCGGAGAGAAAACAGAAACCGTTTTTCCTTTAGCAGCAGCATCTTTCAGGAAAGCCTTCAGTTGCAATGGCTTATTCACCTTCGCGGCAACAGCATCATCTACATGAAGTTTTAAAACATTCGGGTTATGCAGTGCCTCGGGCTTCACCTTTCCAACCACTACATCAGCACTCGACAGAAAATGATACTTGGTCGTACCACCCAGTTCCTTAGCCTCATGGCTCACCACAACCGTATAAGCCCCGTTTTGCTCCGGCGTAAAGCTACCCTCAAAATGGTTTACACCGGGCGTCAAGGTCAATTGTGTTTTCTTCTGATCCGGACCAACCAGCCAAAGTGTAAATTCCTTTACATCAGAATACCATTTGGCCACACTATCCCTTTCATTGGCGACATACTCACCGTAAAACACCTTTACGGTCTGTTTCTGTCCAACTTTACCGTTTGATGCAGTTTCAATCCATAAAGCATGTGCAAAAATGCTGGTGGTCATAAAGCTGAGCAATAAGGTCAGCGCTAAAAAAGTAATTTTTTTCATGGGTTTAATATTTAATGATGAAGCGACCACAAGGGTCGCCTTAAAATGATTAATTATACGATTGATCAATACGCGCATTCGCTGCCAGTACTGGTTTCTCTTCTTTAGCCACCACGCGCAGCTTAGGCTTCAGCACGGGATTGGCAGCAAGTTCCTTCTTCCCGACAGCACCTGTGCCCGCATCACCTCCTTTTTTGCCTTTCTTTTTCTTAAACTTACGGCCATACCAGATCAGAAAGCCGGTAACCGGTAAACTCGCCCCAATCAAAGAAGCCAGAAAAGCCATGACTTTTCCCGGAAAACCCAGGATGCTGCCCACGTGGATGTCATAGTTCATCTTGCGCAGTTTCACACTAAAAGACGCACCAGCATAAGCCGTAGAATATACATCATCACGCTTCAGTTCCTTGAGCGTATGCTGGTCAAAAGTATAACCCTCGCTGTTGTAAAACTGACCCGCAGTCGGGTAAACCGTAATGTTGATGCTCGTCTTAGCTTTTGAAGTATCCGGGAAATTGTAGTAAAAACCCATAGACATAGGGTGTTTGCGGATCACTTTGTTCCAGGCCAGGTCCATCGCCTGTTTAGGTGTATACTGTTTGCCCGCCTGTAGCGAATCCGACTCTAAACGCTTGTATTCCGCCAGTTTCTCTCCTCCCGAAGTGACCCAGTACAGACCTTCACTGTACCATTTGATGCCATAGACCATTCCCGAAAGGGCAATCGCCAGCAAAAACAGTAAGGAATAAAAGCCCAGCACATTGTGCAGGTCCAGGTTGACCCGTTTGAAAGAAGCACCCCATTTGATCTTAAAGCTCTTATCAGTAGTGGACTTGTTCCATTTTTTTGGATACCACCAGATCAGCCCGGTAATGAGCAGTACCACAAAAACCAGCGTACCATAATTGACGATCGGCCTGCCGATCTCATAAGGCATCCAAAGAAAGCGGTGTCCGTTCAGGATGAACCTGAAAAAATCGACCTCATCCTTCTCACGTACCACCTTGCTGATCACCTCCCCGGTATAAGGATTGATCTTCAGCAATGTACCACCACCCCTTCTGCCATCATCCTTAACGCCCCTTAGGGTAAGGTTGATTGCCCGGCCCTGCTGGTAATTGGCATAAGCAGGCACCTTATCCGGATAAAGCCCGAAAGCAATACTGCTCAGCTGTGAAGGCGTTAGTACAGCTTTATCCTGTCTTTCAACCTTGGTCTCCGGCTCCAGCAGACCTTCAATTTCCTCATGGAAGACCCAAATGCAGCCGGTGAGGCAAACGATCAGGACGATGATCCCGGAAATAAGCCCCAGCCACAAATGCAGCCATTTGTTGACCCTGTTAAATAGAGAGATCTTGCTCTTTTTCTTTGCAGGTGTTTGCTTGTTTACAGTTACCATGGTCCTGATGTATGAATTGTTTGCAAAATTATTTAAACCTGTAAGCCAGGGATACCCTCGCATTTCTCGGCATGTCGTAGATATAGGTATAGTAAGAAACTGAAGTAGCTGTTTCCGTAGCCAGTTTGGTATAAGAACCCTGGGTCAGTAGTCTGCGGTCCAGCAGGTTGTTTACCAGTACAGAAAGTGACAATTTACCTTTCTCATAAGAGGCACCCGCATCGAAACGGATGTAGTCCGGCAAATTGGCAGTTCTGGCGCTGCGTCCTGAAAAACGGTCCAGCTGCAGCTGATAACCACCAGTCAGTCCAAAACCATTCAGGATAAAACCTGGTTTTCTCAGTCGGTAAGACAACCAGCCATTGGTGATGTGCCTCACGGAGTTACCTACATAAGCACCGGTCTGGTTGTTTACCGGATCCGGATTAAGGTCTTTCGTAGTCCTGGCATCTGTGTATGCATAGTTCAGGATCACATTCAGTCCGCTGACGATCTCACCGGTAATGTCCAGTTCAAAACCTTTAAATTCCTGCTCACCCAACTGAACATTGGTACCTGTCGGCACTTTTACGGTCGTTCCATCCGGTGCAACAGCATCCAGTCCAATCCTTGGATCAGGCGTCAGGACATTTTTCTTGGTGATCTTGTAAACTGCCGTAGTTGCGTTCCATTTACCGTCAAAGAAATCTTTCTTCAGACCAAACTCAATGTTATTACCCCTCACCGGTTTGAAAGGATCACCTTCAAAAGTCTGGCCCGACTGCGGCAGGAAGCTTTGGTCATATAAAGTATAAGCAGAAAAATCTTTCAGGATCGAATAGCTCAAACCAATCCTCGGGCTGAATACATTGTCCGAAACCTGGGTCTTATTGGTTTTTCCGACGGTCACGGCATGTGTAAACCTCACTGCACCTGTCAATCGTAATTTCTCATCAAAGAAACGGGCTTCATCCTGAAAATAAGCACCAGTATAAGCAAGTTCAGTGGCATAAGTATTTCCACCGGAGCGGACCCTGATGCTTCTTGAACGGTCAAACACAGGAATATTTGCAGTAGGAATCCCATATCTCGGGTTGTAGATATTGAAAATACCACCATCACCATTTAATGGGGCCAGACGGATGTCCTGATTGCCGGGATTGATGGCATTACCAAAATCACCCCAGGTTTTCAACAGGCCCATATCCAGACCACCCATCAGGCGGTGTATCACCTCACCTGTTTTTAAATCTCCGGTGATGCTGAACTGCGCATTTTTGTTGATGGCCAGCTCTTCACTGATGTTTATATAACGTTTCATATCGCCATTGGGCGCAATGGTAGAAGGCCACGGCGTACCGCCCTCCAGACCATAGTTCAGGTAGGCAACCTGTCCGTTCAATTTCCAGGTGTCGTTCAGACGGTGGTTAAAATAAAGCGTTACGTTGTGGTCATACATTTTGGCGGGATCAAGAGCAGGATCGCCGATGAACATGCTTGGATCAGTATCGCCATAACCTTTAGGAGAAAATCCATAGGTACCCAAAGCCTGCGCTTCCACATGCTGGGTCGTGTACTCCAGCGTGAACCTGGTATTGCTGTCGATCTCATAGCTGATCACCGGAGCGATGATGTATTTATCGGTATAATTGTATTTATTGTAACTGTTTTTAGATTGTGCAGCCACATTCAATCTGTACAACAACCTTCCATCCTTAGACAATTTGCCATCCAGATCAATTGCCGCACGCCCAAGTCCAAAACCTCCGGCAGCTAAACTCACAGAACTGCGGTTTTCACCTGTAGGTTTTTTGGTCACAATGTTGTAGATACCTCCGGGTTCGCCATTGGCCATCATAAATCCGGAAGGGCCTTTAATGAACTCAATGCGCTCGATCGTAGCCGCATCATCTGCCAAAGGGCCCCAGGGTGTTTTTAAGTTCATCCCGTTCCTGAATGCAGGGATAGAAGTGCCACGGGTAGAGATATTGGCATATTGGGCATCCCAGTGACCTGTACGTACCGTTCCGGAAACATTGCGGGTCACCCCGTCGACAATGTCAAATACCTGCTGGTCTGCCAGCACCTGGCTGGTCACGACACGGATATTCTGTGGCACCTCGATCAGTGGTGACTGCAAACGCAGTGAAGGAGAAACCTTATCTACTTTAAATTTCTTTTTGTTGGCCAGGATCTGAACATCATCCAGCTGTGAAGAGTTTTCATTCAGCGAGAAATCTGCGACTACTGTTGTCCTGCCGGAAATCCTGATCTGTTTTTCTTTAGGATAAAGACCTACCGCAGATACTGCGATGATATAATCGCCGACAGGAACCCTGCGGATCTGGTATTCCCCATCCTCATCGGTGATGGCGCCAAATGAGGTCCCTTTCAATACGACCGATACATACGCCGCTACGCTGCCGTCTGCAGTGGTGATCCGGCCTCTTACAGTCCCGGTTTTTTGCTCGTCTTCAGGATCTTTTATTTGTTTTTGGGCGACAACCGGCGCTGCACTGCTGTTTTTTAGTAAAGTTGTTTCATAAGTTGGATTTTGAGATGATTTTCCCGCTGAGCCATTTGGCGTCGTTTGGGCATTTGTAACAAATACACAGGCACATAGAATGCCTAATGGCAAAAATTTCTTAATTTGCATGACTTTTAACTACGATTAAAGGTGAGCCGGCTTTGCCGGTTTTGCCACACGGGTCCGAACCGTGTGGCTTTTTTATTCCACCGCAAATATATAACTATTTAGATCAAGTCCAAATAAGAGTACACAAGAAATATGACTTTTTTAAGTAAAGGCCTGGCGGAACTTCTAAACCAAGGTTACCGGTCCTAAATAAAGACTATCCGATACGTCTGTCCGGTCATTGGAGACAAAAGCGATATAGGTCTCGACATAGGTTTCAGTGACCCGTGTGTTGTTGGTGTCTGGATATAATGGAAGGAAATCCTCACCGGCTATCCTTCTCGCACCCCCTGCAATATAAAGCGCCCTGCCGCTCTCAGGATAGTAAGCCAGCATCATCACCTGTTCTGTTGAGTACGGCCAGCCGATCCCGTTGCCGCCCAGCCAGCTGAATCGGAGGTTTTCTCCTGTCAGTTCTACTGCGCAATTTTCAGGCAGCTCCAATCCGCCCTTACTGAGAATCAGTTCGGAAGCATCCAGCACATAATCCGGATACTCGCCTGTTATCGCTGAAGCCATATTGACAGAAATCGCAAGATTCTGTGCGGTCTTGCCAACATACTTCCTGGACAGCGGTTTAAAGCTAATGTTTGTAAAGTGATTTACAGTTGCAATAAAGCCCGAAACCAGTTTAAACCTCGCGCGTGCGGCCAGTTGTTTAATAGTCGGGGGTTTGTGTGTGGGATGTTTAATCATCCTGAGTACTGGTTGTCCCAGCCTGATATAGCCCACTGTAAGCCCTAGTTTTCCCACAATAGGGCCATAAGGCCCGTGTTTCATTCTTGCCATTTTTTTCAGTTTAATTGAATAAGGAGCCTGCATGAACAGGATCTGACCGGTGCATGCTTAGCTCTTGCTGTTAGTTACATAAAGATATAAAAACAGATTCATAACGGCTAATTATCGGAATTTATTCGGCTTTAGCCGAGGCGAACCCGTTATGGAGCCGTTATGGAACCGTTATTAAACCGACATGGATATAATAGCAGGGTAAAGGCAGATGCAACCCGGCGGCAACGCATATGCGGCACAAATGCTGTTTGGATTTGTTGGTTTTACTTAAAACGGATGGCTTTGAGCGGGCTGATCTTGCTGACCAGCATAGAAGGGACAATGAGTACCAGGAAACAGATCACAACTGTGCAAATGTTCAGCAGCAGCACATCGACAAAGTGTATTTCAATGGGTACGTAAGAAAGATAATAGGAAGACTGATCCAGTTTAAAGACATGTGTATACTGCTGAATAAAACCTATGCCCAGGCCCAGAATGTTCCCTAATAACAGCCCTAATCCGACCAGGTAAATGGCATTGTACAAAAAGATCTTCATGATGCTGATATCGGTCATGCCCAGCGATTTGAGCAGGCCTATCATATTTGTACGCTCCAGGATCATGATCAGCAGAGCCGTGATCATATTGATTACGCCTACGAGCATCATCAGGATCAGCAGCACTTTGGTATTGACATCGAGCAGGGAAAGCCAGGTAAATATGGCCGGGAAATATTCCTGTACGGATTCAGATTTGAGCTTGATCTCCAGACCCTTGTAAATGTCGGCGGAGGTTTGCTTTAGCCTGGAGAAATCTTTGATCCTGATCTCCATCCCTCCTATTTCATCGGGCTTCCAGTTGTTCAGCCTGCGGATCAGGTTCAGGTCGCCCAGCACAAAGTTCTTGTCGATCTCTTCTACACCAATGTTATAAATGCCGACGATCTTAAAAGGCCGTTTACGCGGCGGGTCCTGTACGAAATACATGATGAAATTGTCGCCGATCTTCAGATTCAGACGGCTGGCGGTAAACTGGGAGATCATGATCTGCCGGGTTGCTTTGGCACTGTCGGCAAAATCGATCACAGTACCGCTCACCAGGTGTTTTCGGATGTAATCCCAGTTGAAGGTCTTATCGATGCCTTTAAAGTTGATGCCCTCTACTTCATTATTTGCAGATATGATAGCGGGTTTAGTGGCATAGGGCTGGAAATATTCTATTTCCGGATTCTTTTTCAGGCTGCTGATCGTTTCTGCAGCGGGTACAAAGGGAGACAGCTCAAATGAATTGTTGAGGTCAAATTTGAAGATCCTGACATCGCCGATATAGCCCCTTACTTTTTCCTGGATCTCTGTTTTGAAGCCCTTGATGATCGCTACAGAAAGCATCATGACGGCAAGACTGAGCATTACTCCGGCTATCGCGATGCGGACTATTAGCTTGGAAAATGTACGTTCTGACTTGAGGGCTACACGCCCCGCTATGAAATATTCTGTATTCAATCTTTTGCGCTGTTAAGTTCTTTTAAATCCTACATGACAAAAATGCAAATTAATTATGGATTGCTTTCGTCATTTCGAACAAAGAGAGAAATCTCCTGTCCAGCACAACAAGAGATCCCTCGAAATGATTGCGACATTCCTATAAGATAGCGAGGAGCAGAAAAAATCACCTTCTCAGAGAAGACATAGGACTCTGTGCGCTTCTTCAGCGCGCTAGGTCCAGTCTTCGAAGAGAACGGTTATTTTTTCCAGTTCCAAGCGGTTACAAACTATCCGAAAACAAGAGATCTCTTGTTCAGCTAGAACAAGAGATCTCTCGAAATGATAGCGACATTCCTATACGATAGCGAGGAGCAGAAAAAATCACCTTCTCAGAGAAGACATAGGACTCTGTGCGCTGTTTACATCAGTTATCTGATTTTTCATCGGCGATGTAGCTATTGCTTCGCAATGGTCAGCGCGCTAGGTCCAGTCTTCGAAGAGAATGGTTATTTTTTCCAGCTCCTCGCGGTTACAAATCTATTTTATCGTCAATAAATACTGCACCACATTGGCCAGGTCTTTTTCGCTCAGCTGCAAGCCTGACGGCTCGGGCATGATCGAAGTAGAAAACTGCTTGCGTGATGCAATGTCTGATGCTTTAACATTATATTTTTCACCGGCCATGCCTTTGAGCACTACGGTCTGCCCGTCTGCCTGTAAAAATCCCGATATGGTGGTTCCGTCTTTTTTGGTGATCAGCCAGGATTCATAGCCAAAAGCCATACCTGCACTCGGATTGATGATAGCATCCAGCAAACCGTTTTTCTCAAACTTCTTGCCGATCAGGGTCAGTTCGGGGCCTATATTGGCACCTTCATTGCCTGCTTTGTGACAGGTCGTGCATTTGTTCTGGAAGACCAGCCGGCCTGCTTTTGCGTCGCCGCTCAGTTTGGCAATTTTAGGAATAGAAAGTGCGGTCGTCACTCCCGGTTTTTTGAAATAATCGCTGGCCAGCACACGGACCGTTTGATCGGGGTTGCTGAATATCACGGCGCTGATCTCATCTGTCAGTTCTTTGGAAAGCTTTTTATCGACTGCCAGACCGATCAGCATTTCTCCGCCGATCTTGTCTTTGGCCATAAGCTTTGCCGCTTCTATCTTGTCTTTCTGTGATGTTGCGCTGTTTTCGAGTTTTTGCTTCTGGGCCAGCATTTTCTTTTGTGCTCCCACATTTACAGATGAAGCCGCTTCAGGAAGCGTCATTTTGTAGTCTGCCCATTCATTGCCCTGGCGGTAACGCAGCCACCACAATGCCTGTTCTTTTACCGAAGCATCGGCATTGGTCATCAGTTCCTGCATGGCATCGGTTGCCTGCTGATCTTTGACAAAGCCAATAGCAACAATGGCCTGTTTGCGCTGCTCTGCGGAAAGCTGGC
>NZ_DATHGC010000265.1:0-17270 GCF_035317785.1 Pedobacter sp.
CGCTATTGCTGTCGTTCCACTTCTCGGTAGCACGCCACCCCAGCCCACCGTAGCGGTACTCTTTGAGCGTAAGCGGGCTATCCCCGGAGCAGTTCAGCTGAATGGTAATGTCTGCAATGTAATAATCCTGACCAGCCTGTGGCTGATAGATCCTGACAGATTGCAGCTCATTGAGCGCCACTTTCTTTTCTCCGTTCTTTTTAAAAGCGACATGCTCGTGCAGGGTCTGGTAATCTGCATAGACAGCACCTTCATTTACAGATACAAAATTGGCAAACTTAACTGTTCCCTTTTTGTCTTTAAGGTTCCAGAAATCGATCATCTCCCCTTCAAACATTACGTGTGTCCATGGATTCCACAGGCCATAGTGGTGATAATGATCCGGTGCATTGATCCGGGTGAGCGGCTGTCCGTGGGGTGTCCACAGCGGATGAATGAAGCCGCTTCTTTTAAAAGCGGTATCTACCCCTTTAGGAGGGTACATGGTCTTGAAATTATACTGCAATAAATTTTTATTATTGGCACTAACAGTCAGCGCGCCATTTTCTGTAACAGTTTTGATGTGATCTGCTACTTTTAACGGACTGCCCTTTTCAAGTTCAAAAATCCGCTTCGCAGCGGCCCCTTGTTCCTGCTTCAGTATCCAGTATAAAATGCGCTGCCCTTTGTTTTCAATTTGGTATGCCACAGGATTCCGCCTGCCGTTTTTCACTTCAACCAAACTGATCACTGAATCGGGAAGATAGGTTATTTTATCCAGCTGAATGCTCAGCGGCATATCCAGGGACTGATTGTCTTTTTTCTGCAGCACTTCGAGCACAGCGATCTTTTGTGCAGATGCCACTGAAAATATGGAAAAAAAAACAGTGAGGGCCACGGCTATTTTAAATTGCTTGTTCATACTTCTTGGTTTACTTTTACGAATATACATGCGCCTGTACAAAATTACCTGGTGAATACTCCGGTTTCATGAATGTTCACATTTAACGAACTGCCATAGTCATTCTTATAAATCTGTTTGAAGTACCTGAATGACCTTATCCGTGTTAAGTCGGCATACACTGGTTTTGCCGTCTGCGGGCTTCCCGTATTCACCACCGGGATGTTTGAAATTACAAATTCCCCCAGCGACTCCCAAATAGCACCATCATTGCTGATCTGGAGCTCAACTGTCTTTAAAGGATTGGTACCTCTCTGGTAAAAATAAAAGCCTTCAATGCCGTCGACAACTTTTTTCATATCTACAATTGTCCAGTGAGGATATTTGAATGCAGCACCTATCTGGTTGACATACAAATTAGTAACGTTGCCATCTATCAGATTGACCGCAAAACGTTTACCGGCCACATCTTCGCTGGAGGCTGTAATGGTCCATCCGGCCTTATTGATTTCGATAGGCGAGCCTTTGATCTTTACCGCCTTATATTCGGTATAGAAGCTGTCAAGCGCTAAGGGTGTTGGAAGGTATTTTGTTCTGTAACTAAACACCGTTTCCGAACTTACCTTTGTCAGTTTCGTGCTGACAGAATCGGCAGGAATAATGAGGTTATGCTGTGTGCCCGACAAATCTGTATAGCTGACTTCGGATGCTACTGCCTCTTTATAGGAAACTGCACCCCAAACAATTCTCGCAGTATCATTTCCAATGATGGAAGCTCCGTTAACCGGTCTTATCAATAGTGTTTTTAGATAATTATCCCCATAGACATCTCCGATGACTTCTGTTTTTACGGACTTGTTGCCTTTACTGTCAAAAGTAAAGATCTCAAATACGTAAGTCCCCTCATTAAGTCCATTGAGTTCGACGTTGACACTATCTACACCACTTGTCCGGTTGATCGTCACGTTTACAGAATCCTTTCGGTTGCTCCAGTATACGACCGCCCTGTTGACTTTGGGGTCGGCTACTGTAAGCCAGGAAAGCCTGATCCTGTTCTTCCCGGGATGTATTCGTAATGAATCAGGCTTGGCAACGTAAGTGATCGGGCCATCCTTTAAGAAATCTGAATAGGTGCTGTCCATCTTGCTGCAGCTAACGGCTAAACAGGCCAGCGCGATAAAGCAGAGGAGGAATATATTTTTATTTTGTTTCATAACATTCACATTTTAAATCCTTGTTATTATAATCATTTATATTCCGCTCCGTCATTCCCTTCTTCCCCAGAAGGTCAGTTCGCCGATGTATATATAATCCAGATAATCCCAGGTCTCGAGTGTATTAAAGCGTATGTACCTTACAGCGGGCGCATCTTCAGGGAGTGTGAAATCCTCTCCTGTGGTGCTTGCATACAAGTTATCTTCATCGGTATTGATGCCGACCGGATTCCCGGAGGGCTTAACAGATTCACAATCCATCAGCTTTACCCAGCCGTCCCAGCTGCCCTGCGGATCAGGACTGTTACTTCCCCAGATCTCCCATTTCCTGGGAGATCCGAGTTTGAATGCATAAGTGTTTGGCGGCCCCCTGTGGTATAATTTATAACGGCTGAGTTTTGCTTTTACCTTCAAATCAAATGTAAAATGCTGCGGCATACCGGTACCCGGTTTGGTATGTAACACGGAAACGCCTGCGGGCCCGCTTACGTTGTCCCATATTTTATCAACCGTATTGCCGGCACCAGCATGAGGTTCGTAGGTGTCTGTCGGCAGATTGTAGGTTTGAAAAGGCTTAGGGATCAGCTCTTCAAAAATCGGTGTTAGCTCTGTAAAAGCTGTATCCGAAAGATTCCCCCATCTGTCTCTGACGACCACTGCAAACTTTCTTTTCTCGGCGGCGAAACCGCGCGCAAAAAACTTACCTTCTTTTGCTTTGCTGTAATAGGTCTCTACTTCGGTCATCTCACCGCTGGCATTTGGTGTATAGAGCGTAACCGCCATACTTGCCTGTCCCTGGTTCTGATAGGTAACAGACAGTCCGCCAAATGTTGCTTTAAAGGCCAGCGTATTGAAAACCTCCTCCAGTGGCGGAAGCTGGCTCCTGACTTTGACCGTTACCGGCTCCGAGGATTTTTCACCTTTGCTGACCGCAAACAACCGGACTTCATGCTCTTCTGTATCCGGAAAACCGTCCACCACAATGTAATTTGTGTAGTTTGAGGACCGGGCTTCCTTTTTTTCTCCGGGTCTGATCTCATACTCTGCCCGCACATAGCGCAGGCTTTCATCTGAAGGCAAATTATAAAAAATCTTAGCTCCGCCAGGCAGCGCTTCTACCCTTAGGTTGGCAACAGGGGCCGGTGCAAGATCCTCATTCAGATTGATGTATTGCTTGTCTTCCTTACATCCAGATAATGCCAGCAGCAGTATCAGACCTGTACTTAATATTTTTCGTATTGTGTTCATAATAGCTTATTCTAATATCATCTCTTAAATTAACCTACCAGCCAGGATTTTGAACGGTATTCTTGTTGGCAAGAATCTCAGTTTCCCGCACAGGCCAGAGATAATCCCTGCTGGTAAATACCTGTTTAAAGATTTGCTTTTCCCGGTAATAGGCGTCGGTGGTCTGCTGAGCAATGTCCCAGCCTGTAATTGGCTTGTTCAACTCCGTAGTGGCTGTTTTCCAGCGGCGAAGGTCCCAATAGCGCTGGCCTTCAAAAGCCAGCTCTATAAGTCTTTCCTGCCGGATGATCTCACGCAGGCCTTCCTTTGTCGAAGGCTTGCCGGGATTCACTGAAGCCGTCTGCCAAGACATCACGACACCTTTCAGCCCTGCACGCTGGCGCACCAAATCTATCCATTTATAAACCCCCGGCCCGGGTCCTGCCGACTCATTCAATGCTTCAGAATACAACAGGTAAAGGTCTGCCAGACGGATCACCGGCCATGGATAATTGATACGGGTATACGTATTTCCATCGCCGATAACATTGGTATAGTAAACCAGTTTTTTTGGCCAGATGCCCGTTACATTATGAGAATTACTGGCAATAGTTGAGGCAGACTGGCCTTTTTTGGCTGATATGTACCAGGTATCATTATCATCAAATTTTCCCTGTCCATACCAGATACTTCCGTCAAACCCCAGATCTGCATAATATCTTGGTTCTCTGTTGAAATTAAGTGAAGCGGTAGTGTACCCCTGCCTTATATTAAAGCGGTCGTCTTCAATTGCCGTTTTCAGGTTAAACCTTCCGGCATAGTCCCATTCAGGATCTTCGGTAATAGGCACGCCCCTGTCAGAATAAAATATGTCCGTTATTTTTATGGGAACTGCCAGGTTACCATTCACACCGCTGTTTGCTCTTTTGGCAGGATCCAGCCCCCTGGCAGTAGCCTGAACCTGAATAGTGCTGGCGGTACTGTTGGGATTGCCCCAGATGATCTCATTGTTCCATTTCTCTGTAACGCTGTTACGGATATTCATTTGAATCCGGATGGTGTCAGAAACATTGTATTGCTGGCCGCTTTGCGTATAATAATATAATTTGTTGCCATTGAACTCACTTAATTCTATTGCCTCCCTGCAAGCCAGCGCTGCGCGTTCCCATTTGGCAGGATCAAAAGTTGTATTGAACAAACTGGTTCCCTGATTGTCTGTAAAACCCGTATAGTCCGTATTGCCATTAAATAAAGGGCTTGCCGCGGTAACCAATGCATATGCTTTTAAAGCCAGAGCGACCGGTCTCGTAATGCGCCCTAATTCGGCAGCTTCATTGTCGATTCTGTCGGGGAGAAGCCCGGGTACAGCAGCCTCATCGAGCAATTGAACCACATAATTAAAACAGTCATCTACCTTATCCCTTCGCACTTTAACATCTTCAATACCTGCAGACACCGGTAAATTTTCCTTTTTTAAAGGAACCGGACCATACATGCGGATCAGCCAGAAATGGTAGTAAGCTTTAAGGAATTTTGCTTCAGCGATCCAGCGGTCCCGCTCATAGCTTTCCAGATCGGGTACGGTACCCACATTCTCCAGAAAGATGTTACAATCTCTGATGCCCTGATACAAATCCCTGCCTCCCTGGCTCCCCTGCCAATAGTTCAAAAAGGGATCTACCACATTTTGGAGGCCTCTCGCAATGCTCCAGCCGGTCGTCGTATAATCATTGTGCAGCCAAAATTCATCACCCGAAGTAAATGCCGGGTTTGCAGTAAGACTGCTTTGCTGCGGCATGTAGGCATAACAGGTAAACAAAAACCGTTCGGCACTCGTGCGCATTGTAAATGCATTTTCTATGGTAGGAATGTTATCCGGGACAATATCCAGATACTTTTTACATGAGCTGGATACACCTAAGAGCACAATAAAAAGACCTATTCTTATATTTTTCATCTTCTTTCTGTTTAAAATGTTACGTTAAGGCCCAGATTAAATACTTTTTGAACCGGATACCCAAGTCCGTTACCGGCCATTTCCACATCCCATAAGCGAAACTTGCTCAGGGTAAAAAGATTGGTCCCGTTAAGGTATACCCTCAGGGAGCTCATACGCAGGCGATCGGCTATCTTTTTAGAAAGGGTATACCCGAATTCTACTTGTTTCAGACGCAGGAAGGCCCCGTTTCTCATAAACCAGGTACTGACCTGCGTGTTGTTCTGGCTGACTTCCGGTGCGCTCAGACGAGGCCATAGGGCATAAACATTCCGATTATCCTCAGACCAGTGACTGTCGGCATATGCTTTTAACAATTGATTTTGGGTTTGATAGCCCAGAATCCTGTCACTGGCATCTCTTTCAGACTGATAATAATAAGAGACAAAAGGGGCTGTTGCTTCCGGATCAATCCAAAAAGACTCGCGTGCAAGCCCCTGCACGAATGCAGAAATGTCAAAGCTTTTGAAGCCGGCTGAAAGTCCGAACCCGTAAACTATTTCAGGTTCCGAAGGATAGCCAATCGGCACCTGGTCAAGTGTGGTTATTTTTCCGTCGCCGTTTACATCGCGGTATTTGATGTCACCGCCCATGACCACTCCGCCAAAACTTTGCTGCGGGGAGTTGGCCACCTCAGCGTCATCTACAAATAAGCTTTCCCCGATATATCCCCAGCGCTGACTGATAGGATAACCTATACGTGATTTCCAGGGCTCATTTAAATAGTCATACTCTTCAAAAACAGTATATTCATTGGTGGCATAGGTAAAATTGGCCCTGCCCTGCATCCAAAATGATTTGTTGAAGGAATGGTTGTATTCGATCTGAACATCAACACCTCTGCCTTTTGCTTTACCTATATTGGCATATGGCTGTACCCAAAGGCCCATTGAAGCAGGCGTAGAAGCACGCTGCTGTAAGATATTTTCACGTTTTTCCGTATAATATTCAGCTATGACCTGCAATTTATTGAACAAGCCCAGCTCGACCGCAAGATTCATTTTTTTAGCGGTTTCCCAGGTGATGCTTTGATCAGAATACCTGCCCACGGTGATGCCGTTTCGTGTATAACCATTGTCCCGGCCAAAAACGGAAGCATAACTGGCGTTGTCCATATTCACCTCAGACAGGTAAAGAAAGCGTCCGGTACCTATATTGTCATTTCCCACAAGGCCATAAGAACCCCTTAATCTCAAGTTGTTTACGGTATTTTTAAAAGGTTCCCAGAACTTTTCATTGGAGACACTCCAGGCCAGGCCTCCCGCCGGGAAGAACCCGAATCTGTGGTCTTCATAGAAACGTTCTGTACCATTGTACCCAAAATTGAATTCAGCAAAATATCTGTTGTCGAAAGCATAAGTAGCCCTTCCCGACAAGCCTAAATTCCTGAAAGGCAGAGATTCCTGCAATGACGGTGCATTGGCAGTCAGGCTCTGGCGCATGATCGAAACCAATAATCCGCTTACGTTATGTTTTTTAAAATCACGGCTGTAATTCACCGCTGTCTCCATATAGAATGTTGAATTGATGCGCTTTTCGCCGGGAGCATAGGTTAAAAAATCAGTACCTCCATCCGGATTAATTACATCTACCCTGTAGGTATTGCTGCGACGGTCGTACTGCCCCATCCGGTAAAAGAAAGGACTATATACCCTGCTCACATCAAAAAAAGCACCTCTGGTCGTATTCATCATGGTCCTGACCGCAAGGCCCTGGGTAAGCATCGAGAGGTCCTGTTTGACCTCAAACTGGGCTACCAGGTTTGACCTTGAATAATCTTTATAGCCACTTACCATATCTGCATATGGGTTTAAATAATCACCATCTACAGCATTACCGAACATAATGTGTTTCACAAACTGATGATCAGCATCTACAGGATACGAAGCCGGAAACAATGCCGGATTGGTACGCATAACCCTTCTGTACATGGCCTCTCCCCCATCAACCGGGCCTGTATAGTCGTCGAAATTACCGCTCAGCCTGATGATCATTTCTGTTGATTTAGTCAGGTTCACGTTTACATTAGATCTTAAAGAATAATTTTTAAGGTTAATGTTGCTGTTAAAGTTGTTGCGCTCGTCTACTTTTAATACCCCATTGTCACGGTTGAAGGCCCCAGCCACATAATACCGGGCCACAGCACCACCTCCGCTCACACTAAGGTTGACCCGCTGGTTCATGGTATAGTCCTTAAACAACTCTTTCCGCCAATCGGTAGACGGATAGATCAGTGAACCTGATCCAAGAACGGTATTGTTGATTTTATCATCGCTGTACGGGAGTTCACCCAAAGGATCCCGGGTCAATATCGCCTCGTTATGCAAGCGCATATAGGTCACAGGATCAGCAAGCTCCACATCCCTGGTAGGAGCAGAAACTGAATTTTCCATTCGCAGGCTAATTTTAGCCTTACCCTCCTTACCTTCTTTAGTAGTCACCAAAACCACCCCGTTTGCCCCTCTCGCGCCGTATAATGCCGTTGCCGTGGCATCCTTCATGATAGAAAAGCTATTGATATCATCAGGATTAAGGCGTGCCAGGTCTGTGGAAGACAATTCTACACCATCAATGAGGATCAGAGGATTGCGGTTTGTACCGAAAGTGGTAATCCCTCTGATAAAGAAATTGGCGTTGTCCTGCCCCGGCTCACCGCCGCGCTGATAAGCGATCATACCTGCCAGTCTTCCTGCAAGTGCCGTTGTAAGGTTACTTGAGGGCACTTTCAGTTCTTTAGGATTGATGGTAGTGATGGAACCAATTACCGACTCCTTCTTTTGTTTTCCAAAAGCTACCACTACAGCCTCATCCAGCATATTTTCGGCAGGCTTGAGGACTACATTGATCACCGATTTTGCACCAACAGTGATTTCCTGAGTTTCAAACCCTACCATTTTGAATACAAGCACCGAATTTTCATCAGGCACTTCAAGGAAATACCGGCCATTGATGTCGGTAGTAGTCCCGATATTTGATTTATCCTTTACAAGGACTGAAACCCCGGGCAAAGCTCCCGCAGAGTCAGAAACCAATCCCCGCACTTCTTTCTTTTGGAGAACAGACTGAAAATTAATCCGTATGGCTTTAGGGGTTGATTTTTTTGCATGCACAACCAGTCCTGCAATGCAAATACAACATGTTATCAGAAGTTTTTGACAACTTCCGGTGATTCGTAGTTTTTTAAGCATAATTTCTTACTATTTGGTTAGGTTCTTATCCAATCATACTTCATACCTGCAATATGATAAAGCCCCTTTTTCTGAGGCGCTTCCAGTTCATCGTTAACCTGGACGCAACTTCAAAGACTTGCTTAAAATGTGGTGTCTGTTCATGGTTTTATTTGGTTTTCATATGCAATCGATTGCATATATAAAGTAAATATAATCCAAAATATTTAATTATCAAATAAATATCAAGAAATATTAAATGTGTTTAAATAGCTATTATATAGCATTATAGCAATTTAAAGAGCCTTGGTGTAAATATGCAATCGAAAGCATTAAAAATCAAAGACAATCACCTATTGAAAAGGATTACTTATACTCCGCAATACGCATTGAATCCACCGTCGACCAATACAGTCTCCCCGCTTACAAATGAAGAGGCCTCACTCAACAGATAGATCAGGGTTCCGGTTAATTCTTTAGGGTCGCCAAATCGACGATAGGGAGTATTTGTGATGAATTTTTGCGCCCTGTCTGTATATGAGCCGTCGGCATTCATTAAAAGATCCCTGTTCTGTTCAGACAAAAACACCCCGGGAGCTATCGCGTTTACTCTGACACCCCCGCCATAGCGCAACCCCAGCTCTACCGCCATCCATTGCGTATAAGCTTCAATTGCCGACTTAGCGAGCGTATATCCAAGCACCCTGGTAATGGGGCGCTGCGCTGCCAGTGAAGAAATATTGACAATTGAACCCTTTCCTTTTTCTGCCATAACCCTACCGAAAATATGGGTTGGAATTACTGTACCAAAAAGATTCAGATCCACTGCTTTTTTTATATCGGAGACTTTGGCATCAAACAGGTTATCCTCAGGATTGATTACGGAGCCGGCGATGTTACCCCCGGCGGCATTTACAAGACCGTCAATCGTTCCCCATACTTTCAACACCTCGTCTTTTGCCGCGGTGATCTGATCTTCATCCATGACGTCTGCCAATACGGCAACCGCCTCACCTCCGGCTTCTCTAATTGAAGCAACACAACTATCAGCCCTTTCCTTGTTCCTTCCAATCACCACAACCTTAGCGCCTGCCTTAGCAACATCCAAAGAAAAGGCAGTTCCTAATACTCCTGTCGCCCCTGTAATTATAATTACTTTGTTTTTTAATGAGAATTGGTCGTTTTGTTCCATTTGATCTATAAATAACTTTTGATTACAACAAATGTAAAATAATCCCTTTTGGTTAGCAGGATTACCGTCGTTTGCTTCGTTTTGAAAGTAAATATATGCAATCGATTGCATATTGCAAGAAAAAACAAGAATTTATTTATCGGTAGAATCTCTTTTTACCAGATCGACGGCTACGGTAACAGAAATGAAATTCTTGCCGGGCTTTAATTTTTGCTGGATCAGGTTCATGATCATTCCCGCAGCCTGAGTACCCACTTCAGAAGGATACTGCTCTACAGATGTAATGGTCGGATTAATAATTTCTGTAAGCGGATCATTTGAATAACCGGTTATTTTAAGTTGTCCGGGTATCTCCATATTGCATTTTTTTGCATAGGACGTAACCGCTAAAGCAGCCGTATCATTACAGCAAAAAACAGCATCCGGCCAATTGTCTTTTTTCCCCGAGAATAATTTTTCGCAGCTTAACAATGCATTCTCCTTAGTTAAATCATGAAAAAATGCCATACTTGCATCCGGAGCAAGATTGCGTGCTTTTAAGGCATCAGAATAGCCTTCGTATCTTTCTCTATATAGATTACAAAACAAAGGACCTCCTATAAAAGCTACTTTCCTGCAGCCTTGTGCAAGCAGATGATTGGTCGCCATATGTGCGCCATGATAGTCATCTCCCTGTATTCTATGCGCCGGATAATTCTTAGGAACCCTGTCAAAAAAAACCAGGGGCCTGTTGCTTCGCGAAAAAACATCAAAATGCGTAAAATCAGTGGTATTGAGGGTAGATGATACGATAAGGCCCTCTACTCTCGAAGCATAAAGTGCATTGACCAGCTCCTTTTCCAGTTCAGGCGATTCATTAGACTGGCATATCATCAGATTATATTTATGCTCGTGGAGCTTATTCTGTATCGCTGTAATTACAGTCGACTGATAGTATTTGGAGATTCTGGGAATGATCAGACCTATGGTATTGGATTTGCTGTTCCTTAAACTGGCAGCAACTGCATTATAACTATAGCCCAGCCTGTTTGCAGCCTCATTCACTTTTATTTTAGTCTCCTGACTGATGTGCGGATGATCCTGCAATGCTCTCGATACTGTGGAAGATGACAAACCCAGTTCCAGGGCTATATCCTTCATCGTATTTTCTGATCCTTTTTTCATTAAGCTAATGGTAATTTCATTTGTACAAATATGCAATCGATTTCTAATATATTAACGTTTCTTTAATAATTAATGAACACATACAAGGTCCGTTTATGCTTTCGGCCAATCCTCAGATTGGCCGAAAGCTAACATTGATACATATAGGTGTGTTACTCTATTTTATCTAAAGGCGGGATATTACTTTCAGAACCGGAATATCCAATATTCTGATTGATGTGCCCCTCTACGTTTGCACGGATTGCACCCTGAGGCACAGGCCAAAGCACGTGATACGCGCTCATGGTATACTGATCGCCGTGATTGGTCTTTACACCGTTTTTATAGAACACGTTCTTTTCCTTGACCCTGTCATAAAAGAAATTGTTTTCCGAAAAATTGTTCAGACTGTAGGCCTTGCCATTGTATGCGGTTTTACCGGTAAGGGCAAAAATATAGGCAATACGTGTCAGTTCTGTTTTGCGGGGCTCTTCATAATAAAGCTCACGGGCACGCTCATCAAGGATGGTCCCGATCGTAATATTTCCAGCGGCATAAGGAGCAGCCTTGGCACGCGCTCTTATTTTATTAATATCTGCAGCTGCACCGGCCAGATCACCCTTCCAGTAATAAGCCTCCGCCCTGAGCAGGTAGGTTTCTGCCAAACGGAATACATACCAGTCGGTATGTCCGCCCTGCATCGGTGCATTTTCAAAATCAGGGATGAACAGCTTATATTGCGGCCAGCCATAATAGCTTCTGATGGTATCCGTAACAATCAGCCCCCCGTTGGCATTGCGCAGTCTGACCGGTTTATTGTAATATTCAGGATCAGATTTCTTTAAATTCGGATCATTATAGACCAGGTCTTCCATGTTCATCCAGTTGCCTTTAATATGCCGCAGGTCATTAGGATCATCCCAAATGGCCTGAGTGCTGTACGATGTTCCGCGAACTCTGCCAATTCCTCTTCCATACATATCCGACTGGGTGATTTCGAGGCCTATGGCATCATTAGTGCCTTTTTTACCATTAGGAGTATTGATATTTGAGCCCCAGTTGGGCACAGCGTTCCGCATGATTTTAGATCCGCCTTCAAACCCACCGTCTACCTGGCGGTCTATGACCATAAAAATCCCTTCTTTATTCTCGCTCAGAGATTTGTTTTCAGGCCTGTGAAGATCCCAGATCACGTTTCTGGTCGCATCAGCTTCTACAGATCCAAAACGATCGGTCATCAGAACATAACGGCCGCCATCAATTACCGCATTGGCAGAAGCAATGGCATCGTCAAATTTACCAAGGCAAAGGTTGATCTTTGTAAGCAAATGATTGACAGCTCCCTTGGTTACCTCACCCTTATTCACATTGTCAGTTACCCACAACGCAGCAAACTCCAGATCCTCTTTCATCTTTTGCAGGATCACGTCCCTTTTTGTCGTATAAAAATCAAACCTGGGTGTGGTCACTTCATTTAACAACAGCGGCACGTCACCAAATTGGTTTGCTAGACGATAATAACGGAAAGCCCTGTGGAAATAGGCAGAGCCCAATATGGAATTTCGCTCCGCTTCGTCTTTAAATTCACCACTGTCAATGCGGCTGATTATGGTATTTGCGTATTTAATCCCTTTGTAACCTTCATCCCAATAATATCCTATCTTATTGAAATCGACAGAATTCAGATTGGCATCCGGTGTGATCAATAAATTCAAATCCTGGGCCGGGCCCGATTTATCTGTAATACCTTCCACAGCTACCTCAGAAAATATTTGTTCCGTAACCCAGGGCGGGCCATCACCGAAATATTCATTTCGTAAATTTCTCGCACAGGAAATCAGTGCCGCACGGTAAAACTCCGGCGATTTAAAATCTTCATCTGTATAAAAAGAAAGCGGATCAGGCTCTAAGAAGCTTTTCTTACAGCCAAGCCCAATGGAGATGATTAATATCAGACAGGCAAATGATATTTTATATATAGTTTTCATCTGTTTATAGTTTATTTTTTATTTGTGATGAAGCTATCATGATCTAATCGCTCTTTTGTGTATTTGAAAGATCATGATGGTTTCATTGTTGAAATTTTTAAATTAATTTATAGGGTTACATTTAAGCCCAAAGTGACATATCTTGGAGTAGGATTCTTATTTTGAGGATCCCAATAATCCCAGTCAGGAGCATAAATTGCTGCGTTTTGAACTGTTGTAAAAATCCGCACACTATTTAGTCTTCCTCTTTCAACAAGTTTCTTTGGCAAAGTATAGGCGAGAGAAACATTGTCTAACCTGATAAATGAAGTCTTTCTGTACACACTGTAATTCGCACTTCCATTACTCGAAAATAGCCTTGCATAGTCATCAATTGGATTTTCAGGCGTCCAGTAAGGCAGTTTATAAGAGTTCTGTCTGTCCTGGAAACCGGCATTATTCTTTGCTTCATTAAAATCTGTCAAAGCGCCCCAGTAAGAATACATGGAAAAAGAGAAGTCAAACCGCTTAAAAAATGTAAATTCATTCCTGATCGCCGCCGTGAATTTAGGATTTCTTGAACCCAGGAATTGCTTATCAGCATCTGTGTATTTATAATCTCCATTAATATCCTCAACTTTAAAATCTCCTGGTTTGACGCCATATTTCGTAGCCTCTGCAGCTTCGTTTTGCTGCCACACGCCCAGAACGTTCAGGTCCCATATCGCATTGACATCCTTTCCGATAAACCAGCCATTACCCGGATCGTCATTCTCTACCTGCCCGATCACATTGCCCTGCTGATCCCGCTTGTTGACCTTACCAAAGAGGTGCACGATCTTATTTCTGTTCACAGATAAATTTCCGGAAGTTCTCCAGGAGAAATTATCCCTTGTGATATTGTTGCTGCTCAGTGCAAGCTCAAAACCCGTATTGGTCACATTACCCAAATTGGATGCCACGTTAAAAAACCCGGTCACACTTGGCAAGGCCCGCAGCAGCAAAAGATCACTTGTATTTTTCTTATACACTTCCAGTGAACCATCTATAATATTATTAAACAGGGTAAAATCCAGCCCGCCGTTAATTGACGTAGTCGATTCCCATTTCAGGTCTTTGTTTACCATTCTGTCTATAAACAGCTGGGCCACCGGCAAAACAACCCCCGCATTGTTCACATAAAGATATTTCCCCGTGCTGAGATTCGAAAGCGCCAGATAACCATCAATATCCCGGTTACCTACTGCACCATAAGACAAGCGCAGCTTTGCGCGGTTGACCCAGGTAACAGACTTCATGAAGTTTTCATCACTGAATACCCAGCCCAAAGCCAGGGAAGGAAAAGTTGCCCTGGGATTTCTTTGTCCAAAAGCAGAATAACCATCACGTCTGACCGTTGCCGTCAGCAGATATTTTTCATTAAGTGTATAATTTAACCTCGCCATGAGCGCGTCCCCGGTAGTTACAATGTCATTGCTGCTCACAATTGGTCTTGTCCCGGAACCGATATTGTGATAGCTCAAATCATCATTCGGATCGAAACCTTCGTTTTCTATTCTTGACGAAGTCTGCTTCAGTTTTTCCGCATTCGCCAATAATGTCACATCGAAACGGTGTATTTTATTAAATGTTTTATTCCACTTCAGTATATTGTCAATTTGCCAGTGAAAGCGCGTGGTCTCAATACGGTTGGCAAACCCTTTTCTGGCCACGTAGTCCGGATGGTCTGCAGAATAATGGTTAAACTCCCTGGTCTGGTCGTAACTCGGAGTAAGGTTCACAGAGTAGGAGAATCCGAAAGGCAGATCCCCCTTCACAAATAATGTTGAAAATATTGTATTGTATTTTAGCATTCGCTCCCGGTAAACATTGTCGAGAAAAGGATTTCTGTTATTCCCAAGGTCGTCATTTGGACTTGGCCGGAGGGTCACGCCATCATCCTTATACTTTTCTCCGAGCGGGGACGCATTTCTGATCTGCCCGAAATCTATCGGGACAGGACTTTCATCGCGGCTGGCGTACTGAAAGTTCACACCCACAGTAGCAAACTTAGCCGCTTTTCCTTCCAGATTAAGCCTTGCACGGGCATTTTTGTATTGGTCTCCAATGGTCAGTCCTTTATTGTCCGTATAGCCCAGCGACAAATAATAAGAAACTTCATCTTTCTTGCCCGAGAGACCTATCGTATGATCCTGACGGAAACCATTTTGATAAATGAGGTCTTCCCAGTTCGTACTTTTTCCAGCCTTATAGTTGGCTATTTCTACCGGAAACATTTTTAGCCTGTTGAGCCACGTCTCAACCGGGTCAGCGGTAACCGGTGTATTGTCATAGGCAAACCACTGCGCCAGTGTTACATTTGAAGGAAGCGTACGCGGGTCATTAAACCGGGATGGCTGAGTGGCTATCGTCCCCGCATTTACACTTTTCAAAACATCAGTACGCCAGTTCACAAATCCATTTGCGTCATAAACATGTTCCGTTACCTCTCTTGAAGCGAAACCAGCTGTTGCGTTTAGCGTAATGATCGGCTTACCGGATTTTCCGCGTTTAGTTGTAATAATAACCACTCCGCTGGCCGCCTTAGCCCCGTACACTGCAGCTGAACTTGCATCCTTCAGCACATCAATAGTTTCAATGTCACTCGGATTAATATCGCTCAGCTGTCCCGGATAAATGACTCCGTCCACGACAAGCAACGGCGTCACCCCTGCGATCAGTGACGACTTTCCCCTCACCTGTAGATCTGAATTGTTACCGCCCTTTGGCGACGCGGAAAAAGCGACATTCATTCCCGCTACATTTCCGCGGAGCAGATCCTGCACATTATTGGGATGCTGATTTTCCAACTGGGTTGCTTTCACTTGTGAGATCGCCCCGGTAAGGTCTTTTTTCAGCGCTGTACCATAGCCAACGACAACAACTTCGTTTAAATCAGTATTCTTATCAGCCAGCACAACATTGACCGTCGTTCCTTTACCTGCAATAGGTACTTCCTGAGTTTCATAACCCAGAGAACTGAATACAAGAATGCTGTTATCAGGTACATCGGCAAGTATATACTGCCCCGCCGCATTGGTCATGGTACCCTGTTTATTGCCTTTAACAGTTATGCTTACCCCTGGCAGCGGCAGGTTTTTTGAATCTGTAACCTTGCCGCGGATGGTCTGGGCAACCGGATTACCGGATAAACTGTGAAGATTTGGTGATCCCGGATAAGGCAATGAAATTGCCATCGAAGAAAAGGAAAGGATACAAAGCAGGACAGCATAAAACAGAAGCCTGCCAGTAAACAATACCTTCCGGTGTTGTAAATTCTTTATCATTAAGTTTAGTTTTAGGTGATGATTAGATGTAGGGAGTTTTGAGGTTAACTTAGCACCGTCCTTAGGAAGTGTCTTTCCATATGTAGTTCATAAGCAATATTTTACGGATTTATACCTTGGTTATCAAAATAAAGTTAGCCATTATTTTAGTATTTGCAACCGATTGCAGTAATTATTTTATTTTTCTTTGCCGGATAATCCGGATTGTTGCATTCTTTAGCATAAATATTTTAATAATGATGTTTAAACACCAATTATAACCCATTTGGAGTAAAATATGATCAAATAACGCAACAAATAAATAATGCAACCGATTGCACAGAAACTCTTACAATTTATTTGTAAATTGCTTATCCAAACACACCAAAATGAAATCCGGTAAAGAAGTAACTATATATGATATTGCTGCTGAATTGAACATTTCTGCGGCTACTGTTAGCCGGGGCCTAAAGGATCATCCTTCGATAAACAAAAAAACAAAAAAGAGAATTAAGGAGGTTGCAATGGAAATGGGCTACCGTTCCAATACCTTCGCCAGTAACCTCAGGAGCAAACGAACCAATACCATTGGGGTGATCATACCCAGGCTCAACAGCAATTTTATGTCAGCTGTACTCTCGGGCATGGAGAAGGTTGCCAATGAGGCCAGTTATAACCTGATCATCAGCCAGTCCCTGGAATCCGCACAAAAAGAAGCGCTAAACGTACAGACCATGTTCAACAACCGCGTTGACGGGATTATGGTTTCACTGGCTTACGACACTAAAGATACCTCACATTTCGAACTTCTGTTAAAAAAGGGAATTCCCCTGCTATTTTTTGACAGAGTACTGGAACACCCTCAATGCACCAGTGTCATGATTGACAATAGAAAAGCCGGGTATGAGGCGACCAGACACCTGGCAGAACAAGGCTGCAAGAACATTTTTCACATTACCGGCGAGCTGACCAGGAATGTTTACGCCGACAGGCTGTCCGGCTACAAATCTGCGCTGCAGGATTTTGGGCTGGAATACAATGAAGCAAATGTGCTGGTCACCAGGCTCGACGAAAAAGCGGGAATTGACGCAGCAGAAAAGATTATGGCCATGGATCCCCTGCCAGACGGTGTATTTGCATCCAATGACACTTCAGCGGTAAGCTGTATGTCTGCTTTAA
>NZ_DATHGC010000266.1:0-14647 GCF_035317785.1 Pedobacter sp.
AAAAATGGATTCTATTAAAAACGTCATTGCGAGGTACGAAGCAATCTGATGTGGAGATTGCTTTGTACCTCGCAATGACGTTTGAGGCTAAATTACGGGTTATTTATGCCAGTTAGAATCCCGGGTATTAGAATCCGTAACGTGCGCCGATCTGGAACTGGTATGGATTACCTGAAGGATTGACCACCCCGGAGTTGTTTACACGATAATTAAATACTTTGTTGGTGGTATCAAAATTTGGAACAGCAGCAGTAGTTCCGCTTTTAGGAATACCCAGTGCATATAAGGCCTGGTTACCCAAACTTTCATTCACACCCCATGTCTTCTTGATCAGGTTGTCTACGTTAAAGATATCGGCCGATATCTCCAGATTGTGTGTACCCCTGAATTTGATCTTTTTGGCAATCCGGAGGTCTACCACACCAAAGAAGCGGTTCACACCACCATTGCGCTCAGCAATCTGACCTTCATATTTAAGGATATAATCCTTGATGCTCTGACTGGCCAGTGGGTTATCCAGCAGTGTCTGCAAACCACTGCGCACATTGGCCGGTACACCGGTATTGTTCCTGTCAAAGACAAAGGCCAGATCGTTTGTAGTCACGAAGTCACCATTGTTGTTACCGCCTGAAGTCAGGCTGTAGCGTGTACCGCCGATGCCCGAGTAGCGAACACCCGCAGTAACCCCCCAGAAGGTAGGAAGCGTACCATAGATGACCACTTTATGGCGGAAATGGTTGTCTGAATAGCTCATCTTGCTCAGGTCTCTCGGGTCATCTTTAACCAGCAGGGACAAGGTAGCAGAGTTGGCTACGTTACCATTGAAAGAGGTATTGTCTTTCGTATCGTTTAAAGTATAGCTGGCGCTGATCTGCCCATCCTTAAAGTACTGCCAGGTCGCATCAACCACCACGGCAAACTGGTTCACCTTACCTTTACTGTTCAATTCCAGCACCCTTCCAAACTGATTGTTCAAGCGGCCGGTTTTCCAGTCTGCTGCACCATTGCCTGGAATGGAAGGAACAAATACGCCCCTGTTGTCTTCATTGGATAAAGTAAAGAAAGGATTTGTCACCATGTTTCTGTCCACATACATGTAATTGTGACGGCCCAGGGTAGCATAGCCGGTGATACCCACTTTCAGTTTCTCACTGATCAGTTTGGAGTAAGACAGGTTGGCTTTATAGACCACCGGAATCTGCGCATCCTCCGCATAGGTATTGATGGTAGGTACCTGGAAATTGCTCAGCTGTGGGGTCGCTACCGTTCCGTTTCTGTAGCCCGGAAAATCAGGTTTTGGTACATCAGCACCGAAAACGTCGACCGTTGCCAGGTGTTTACCGTCAAAGGTCAGGTTGTTGATGGTCACATAGTTGTTCACATCAGAACCGAATATACCAGCACCCAGACGTATGAAATCTGTATGTTTTTCCTCAATATCCCAGTTGAACTGGACACGCGGCTGGATCAGGAACTGCGAAAGCTCGTGATCTGTCCTTACGCCGATCGCATTGAACAGCGTTTCATTGAACGGAGAAGTCGGGTACTTGCTGTAGTCTAAACGCAGACCACCTGTAAAATCAAGGCCGAAAGCCAGTTTAGTTTGCATTTGTCCATAGATGGCCGCATTCCAGATGCCTGCCTTTACAGTAGGGTCTGCAACCAACGGCACCTCGCGGTAAAAGCGGTTAGGAATCAGATTTTCAAAGTTTTGAAGGGAGGTTTGTGCAGTAGCATCTGCCCCGCTGTTGGTGTATTCAAAACGTCCGTTCACCTCACTGCCGTACAATGAAGTGGCATCCGTATACATCAGGTCGGCACCAAAAGTATATTTGGCCTTGTCCGTGTTGTAGTAAAAATTGTCTACCACCTGGAAAACATTGTTGGTAAAACCTTCCTGTGCAAAACGGTGGCCGCCGATCTGAATGGCCGTAGATTTAGTAGTACCGTCAGTCAGCACAGAAGTTACGTTATTAACCACTGCTCTCGGGATTGCGAAATCCAGCTGATTGTTTTGGGTACTCGCCTGGAAAGTATACAAGTGCTGAACCTTCAGTTCGTTGGTGATCTTGCTGCTGATGGTACTGCGTAAAGTGGCCAGTAAGCTGTTGTCCACGTTTTTGTCATTGCCATAACTTTCATAGAAGTTGATGGCCGTGTTGTCTGCCAGGCCCAGAGGGTTCCTGTCGTTGGTATAGTTGTCACGGATGGTCAGCAAATTTTTCTCATCAATCTGCCAGTCTATACGCGCAAATGCCGCATCAGAACCACGTTTCTTGTCAAAAGAACCGAACTGTTCAGTCCGGGCAACACCATATTTATTCTGGGCGATGCTCTGGAAGCTGTTCAAAGTGCTGTTGGTAATGTTGAAACGCGCTTCATCTTCCGGGTTGTTAATGTCTGCGATGATCAGCGGACGTGCATCACGCTGGTGGTCCCAGCCTACAAAATAATGAAGTTTGTCTTTAATGATCGGACCGCCCAAAGTAAATCCATACTGATAGGTGGAAAAATCATTGACGCGTTTGTTTCCGCGAATGTCATAAGGACTGGCCAGCCAGTCAGCACGGCCATAACTGAATGCGCTTCCGCTGATTTTGTTGGTGCCCGATTTGGTTACCGCACTAATGGTACCACCACCTGCACGCCCAAAAGTAACATCATACTGATTGGTCACCACCTTAAACTCCCTTACCGCCTCGATAGAAATGGAGTAAGGGGCACCACTTCTGCTGGTCGTACTTCCGGCAGAGGTCGGGTTTTTGGCATTCATGCCATCAATGGTATAATTGGTTGAAGATCCCAGTTGTCCGGAAATACCACCGCCGCGGCTCAATGGCGACAAGTCCATCAGCGAGGAGAAGTTACGTCCGTTGACCGGAAGCTGGTTCATGGTCTTTGCCGAGATTTCCGTCGAGGCACCAAACTGCTGAACCTTATTTCTCAGTCCGTTACCATTGATCTCGACCGCCTGCAGGGTCTGCGCTGCGGTCTGCATCTTTACGTTGGCTTTGACCAGGTCACCCTGGTTCAGCATATAGCCCGATAAAGTCTGTTCTCCCAGACCTGTATAGGTTGCCCTTACCGTATAGGGGCCACCCAAAGGCAGCTCCTTAAAGGTGTACTCACCCTGACTATTGGTGCTGGTTCTTGTTGTAAAACCGGTTGATTCGTTTTTAACGGATACCGAAACCCCCGGAACAGGTTTGTTCTGATCATCGGAAATGATCCCGGAAATGGATGCCTGCGTCGTCTGTGCCAGCAGGTCATTTTTGACAAGGCAACAGAAAAGCAGCATTAAAGCTGTACATAGTAGTCGTTTCATCATTGATTAAAATTAATTATATAAAACCAAATGCGAAAGTAGAACTGTTATGTTAGCACAAAAACACGGCTATATTAAGAAATACTGCAATAGTGCAGGTTACTGTGAACTGTATTTTGCACTGAATTTCTTGTCCAGCTGCTTGTGCAGGTTGTCGAGGTTGATGTCCCGGCCCTGTATAAAGGCTTGTTCCACCTTGTTCGTTTTCATGTCGAGTGCATCACCCGCAGAAATGAATAAAGTCGCATCTTTTCCTGTTTCCAGGCTCCCGGCCGTTTTGTCAATGCCCAGGGCCTTTGCCGTGTTGAGCGTAATGATCTGCAATGCCTTTTCTTTATCGAGACCCCACGCAGCTACCGTCCCTGCCATAAAAGGCAGGTTTCTCTGCGCCCAGTAGCTGTGCATGCTCATGACTACATTGATGCCCGCATTGGCGAGTACCCCCGCATTCTTGTAAGGCATATTTACATCATCGTCAGTAGAATTTGGTAAGGAATGCGGTTCTTTGACGACGACAGTAATGTTGTTTTCTTTTAAGAAAGGAATGATCAGACAGGCTTCGTCGCCTCCAACCAAAACCGGGGTGATGCCATATTTCTTCGCAAATTTTACAGCCGCTGTAATGTCCTTTTCACTGTCAGCGGAAATGAAAAGCTTTTGTGTTCCGTCAAACAGGTGCTTCATGGCGGCCAGACGGGTATTGGTCACCTTCGGCTTTTCTGTTTCTGCGTAGGCTTTGGCCTCCGCGAAAAACTGGTCCAGGATGTCGACTTGTTTTTGTGTACGCTCTTTCAATGCGCTTTGAGTAGGGGCGGCCCTGCCGCTGCCGCTTCTGAATACCGGGGTGACGGGCCAGTTCATATGCTGTGCATCGTCTTTCCGGATGGCAGCGTCCTCCCAGTTCCAGGCATCGAGCTGCACCACGGAGGAACTGCCCGACAGGATGCCCCCTTCAGGGGTGATCTGTGCCATCAGTACCCCGTTACTTCTCAGGGTTGCCGGTACTTTGGAATCTGTATTGTAAGCAATCAAAGCCCTGATGTTCGGGTTTAAGTCGCCGATCTCTGTATGGTCCAGCGTGGCTTTTACCGAGCTGTATTCGATTAAGCCCAGATTGGTAATCGGAGCAATGAAACCGGGATACACATGCTTGCCATTGGCGTTGATCATCGTGGCATCGGTCAGGTTCAGCTTTACCAGTGTCGCGTCGCCTACACCGGTGATCTTGCCTTTGTCAAAGATCAGGTAGCCATTGTCTATGACCTGCCCATTGCCAATGTGCAATTTAGCACCCATGATGATCACTCTTTTGTCCTGTTTTTTTGCAGGAGAAATGTCGGCTTGAGCAAAGCTGCTCAGCCCGATAAGTGAAATGAGCAGGGTTAATATGGATCTATTCATGAGCGTGGCTCCTTTCCAGTTCGTTAAGTTCAAGGGAATAATCATCTAAAGTTTCGCAGTCGTATAATTTCGGTGTTTCATTTTGCGGACGCTGGGTTTTGCTGCCTTTGGCTTTACTGTCCTTCATTTTTTGGATCAGGCGTGTACGTTCAGTTTTCTGTTCAGTCCGGACCTGCGCATCACGCTCCATATCCCAGTAGGCAATGCCGTCTACAAAGGTCTTTTCCGCTCTTGCGTAAATAGAGAGCGGGTTGTCTGACCAGATCACCACATCAGCATCCTTGCCGGCCTTCAGACTGCCCACTTTGCTGTCTATGTGCAGCATTTTGGCAGGGTTGAGGGTTACAAATTTAAATGCTTCTTCTTCTGGTACGCCGCCATACAGCACCGCTTTTCCGGCCTCCTGGTTTAGCCTGCGGGCCATTTCCGCATCGTCAGAATTAAAGGCGGTCGTGATGCCTACATTGTGCATGATCTTTCCATTGTAGGGGATGGCTTCTGCGACCTCCATTTTATAGGCCCACCAGTCCGAAAATGTGGAGGCATTGATGCCATGGGCCTTCATCTTGTCGGCCACTTTGTATCCTTCTAAAATATGGGTAAAGGTATTGATCTTAAAGCCCAGGCTGTCCGCCACTTTGATCAGCATGTTGATCTCAGACTGCACATAGGAGTGGCAGGTGATGAAGCGCTTGTTGTCGAGGATTTCCACTATGGCATCCAGTTCCAGGTCGCGCCGTACTGTATTTCCCTTTTTGGCGATTGCCGTTTTATATTCTTTGGCCCTGGTGAACTCATCAACAAAAGTCTGTTCTACGCCCATCCTGGTGACCGGGAAACGGGCCCCTGTGCCAAAATTACTCTGCTTCACGTTCTCGCCCAGGGCGAATTTGATAAAGCCGTCCGCACCCTGGAATTTTAACTCCTCAGGCAATTTGCCCCACCTTAGCTTGATCAGCTGCGACTGTCCGCCAACCGGGTTTGCAGAGCCATGCAGGATCTGGGAGGTGGTGACCCCGCCCGCCAGCTGACGGTAAATGTTGACGTCCTCAGAATTGATCACATCGCCGATCCGTACTTCAGCCGAAGAAGCCTGCGCACCTTCATTGATGCCGCCCGTTCCGGCAATGTGTGAATGTTCATCAATGATGCCCGGCGTGATGTGCTTGCCTGTCGCGTCTATCACTTTTGCCCCTACTGAAGAAAGATTTTTGCCCACAGCCTTGATCTTGCCGTTTTCCAGCAGTACATCCGCATTTTGCAGGATTCCTTCTTTCTCATTGGTCCATACCGTAGCATTTTTCAGCAGTACGGTCTCCTGTTTCAACGGGCTGCTGGTTCCAAAAGCGGTAAAAGGGAAGATCAATGGACCAAGCTGTTTTTTAGGCTCGGTACGGTTACTCAGTTTGTTGAGGCTGTCTTTTTTTTCCTTGTCGTCCTTTTTAAACAGGATATAGCGTTTGCCCTGTACCCAGTTCTCCTCGATGATATTTGTTTTTTTGAAAAGGCTGTCTGAAGTGACAATAAAATTGGCCAGCTTGCCTTTTTCAAGTGTTCCTGCTTTGTCGGCGATGCCGATCATGGCCGCGGGAATCTCCGTAAGTGATTTCAGCGCCTGTTTCTGACTCAATCCATTGTCGATGGCCAGAACAAGGTTGGCCCAAAAATCTTTAACATTTTCCAGTCCGTGGGTGGTCAGCGCAAACCTGATCCCTGCTTTTTCCAATGCCGCAGGGTTAGCGGGGTCGAGTTCCCAGGCTTTCATCTGGGCCAGTGTAATGCTCCTGTTCTCGATGGTATCCTCTACCTCATAAACCTTACTGAAGGTAAGCGGGACAATGAGGCTGGCGCCGGTAGCTTTTATGGCGTCTATCCGCTGATACTCATCACCACCGGATTTGATGATGTACTGTTTGCCAAATTCTTTGGCGATCTTATCTGCGCGCAGCACATTTTGCCAGCCATCGGCCTCAAAGATCTGCGGAATGCCCTGCTGCTTGTTGAATTCCTCAAGAGAGATGTTGTACTCCTCCTTTTGCTTGCCATACCATTGCGAATCGTAATAAGTCTGGCGCAGCAGAGCAATGGAGCCCATTAAGGAAGTCGGATAATCGTTTTGTGAAGTCCCCTTATTGAAAGAATAATTGGCTGCCGATTCCGCTTTTAGTATGGTGTTGTTTTCTTTGTCGTCACTGAGTGCCACTGCGGTTGAAGTGCCGCGTGCAATGCCATCACGATTGATCGCATTTACAGCGCCAAACCCGGCCTTGCGCAGCTCATCTGCTTTCTTGCTGTCGGTAGTGAATATGGCGTTTGCATGTGTTTCCGGTCGTACGGCTTCATTCCATCCGTAGGCCCCCTTTTTGGTAGAAGTAAAGATAGACTGACGGGGCCCGCCAATGGTTCGGGCAACTTCAGGCAGGCCATATCCTGTAAAAGCATCCACCAGCGAAGGGTAGATGAATTTACCTTTCAGGTCTATGACTACATAGCCTTTGGGGACTTTAAGGCTGGCACCTACGGCCTGTATGACCTGGCCTTTGATCAATAATGTTCCATTGGTAATGGTCTGGGCGGCATTGACGACAATCGTGGCATTGATAAACGCATAAGTTCCCTGTCTGACGTCATAAGAACCATTGACCGGATAGGTTTGCTGGGCGAATAAATACGTTGCGGAAAAGATCAAAGCCAGGCTAATCAGCACTTTCTTCATAAAGGATGGGGTTAATGCCCTAAATTTATTTAAAAAAACTGATTAGACTGGATTATCACTGGTTTTTTACGCAGATTTTGTGTGAAATCTGTATACGTCATTGCTTCGTACCTCGCAATGACGGACAAGGTCTCGAATTCCTAACGAGTTACTTAAGGCGCTGGTGCAACAGGAGAAGTCAGCATTAACACCGGCCAATAGCCGGGTGCGGGGCCTATGCTTACTCCTTTATTGATACCCCTTGCATTGTCCTGGTTGAAATAATAAAGCGGCCAGCCTTTATAGGTCATCTGCGTTTTACCAAATACAGTTATACTGCTGAAATCAGCTTTGGCCATAACAGAAGGAACACTTTTAAGTGTTTCCTCATAAACCGGCCATATGGCATTGTTGCTGAGGTCGGGCTTGGTAAAGGTGTTGGTTTTGTTCTTATCCGGAGAGAAAGCATATAAGGTCCTTCCTTTGGAATCGGTAAAATATCTGGTATTGCCTGAGCCTTCAACGTAAGCACTGGTATATAATTTGGTGTCCGCACCAACCAGCTGGGCATTGGCGAGCATCAGCGAATAATCGGGTTTACCTACAAACCAGATCCCGCCTACACCGTTGCCTTTGATTTCACCGGCGGCGAGATCGTCTTTATAATAATATAAGGGGTAACCTTTGTAAGTGCTTTGTTTCCTTCCGTCTGCACGGGTCACTACACCCACTTCTGCGGCATTCAGGTTCAGGTCAGTGCTGGTGCTGGAAGAATAGTAAAGCGGCCAGATGGTTTCGCATCCGCCGGAGCAGGACGGGGCACCGGCCACATCAGTTGCAAACATATAGAGGGTACGGCCGGCACTGTCGGTCAGGACCGTTCCAAATGTGACATCGGTGGCCAGCTGGATTCCTTTTTTCTGTACTGGTTCTTCTTCTTTTGGCTTATCCTTTTTGCAGGATGCGGCACATATGAGGCCCAGACATAGCAGGGCCAGCAAGTTTTTTTTTACATAAATTGACATAGTTTTTGTTTTTAAGTTTTTAGATAACAGGGATTAATAGTTTGCGCAACTAATTACTAGTACGGAGAGTTGAGGAAAAAGGTTGCCTGAGGACAGGATTGTTCAGGATGAAGAGAACCGGAAAAAATATCATATTTGTGAATCTGTACTAAAAACCAAGTATTACATGAGAGCACCTGTTTTTTTAATCCTTTTTCTTCTTTTTAAGTTTTCCAATGCGCCGGCGCAGGAGTTATGCCCGGTGATCCCCCAACCGGTAAACGTGTCAAAAAATAGCGGACAGTTCCTGATTGATAAGCATACGGTTATTGTCGCGGAAACAGCGTCTTTAAAACCGCTTGCTCACTATCTTCAAAAGGAACTTCTTAAAACGCTGTATGTGCCTCTGGGCACCTCATCGTCCGGGGGCGTAACTCCCGCCATTCGCCTGGTATTAAACCCTAAGAAAAACGCTGCTGCGGAATCTTATACACTGGACATTAAACCAAAGGAAATACTAATTACTGCCAAAGAACCGTCAGGGGTTTTTTATGGTATTGTTTCTCTGCTGCAGATCGCCAGACAGGCTAAATCTCAAAAGGAAACACTCCTTATCGATGGCTGGAAGCTGCAGGACGAGCCGGTATACTCCTGGCGGGGCCTGATGCTGGATGAATCCCGTCATTTCTTTGGTGCAGAAAAAGTAAAATCTTTGCTGGACTGGATGGCATTTTACAAACTGAACAAACTGCATTGGCATTTGACTGACGAGCCGGGCTGGAGACTCGAGATCAAAAGGTATCCAAAGCTCGCCCTGGTAGGTGGCATTGGCGATTTCCATAATGAAAACGCTCCTGCCCAATATTATACACAGGAACAGATCAATGAAATCGTAAGCTATGCTGCAGAGCGGTTCATTGCTGTTATTCCCGAGATTGACATGCCAGGTCATGCAACCGCGGCCAACAGGGCCTATCCGGAATTTACAGGCGGAGGATCGCCAGGGCACCCGGATTTTACATTTCATCCGGGCAGGAAAGAAACTTATACCTACCTGAGCAATATTTTGAGGGAAACCAATGCTTTGTTCCCTTCGGGCATGATCCATTTAGGCGGCGATGAAGTGAGTTTCGGGAATCAGAAATGGGCCGGAGATCCGGAGATCCAGGCGACGATGAAAGCGAATAAGCTGACGAATGTCAAGGATGTGGAAACCTACTTTATGAAAAGAATGGGCGATTCTCTTTTTAAGATGAACTCGCAGCTGCTGGTCTGGGATGAAATGGCTGAGGCCGGTCTGCCAAAGGACAAAACCATCATGTTCTGGTGGCGTCATGATAAAACTGCTCTGCTGAAGACAGCCATTAAAAATGGCTACTCTGTGGTGCTCTGCCCAAGATTGCCATTTTATTTTGATTTTGTGCAGGACAGTACGCATACCTATGGACGGAGATGGGGCAAACAATACAGTGCATTGGAAAGTGTGTATGCTTTCTCTTTGAAGGGCCTGGACGGGCTGCAGGGAGCAGAAAAACAGATCCTGGGGGTTCAGGGTAATTTGTGGACGGAGACTGTTCAGGATGAAAAAAGAATTGATTATCTCCTGTTTCCGAGGATTTCCGCGCTTTCGGAGGCTGCTTGGTCTGCAGAGGGTAAAAGAAATTACCCGGATTTTATGAACCGCTTAAAGGGCCATATTCCATTATTCCGGCAAGCCGGCATTTATTACTTTGATCCGTTTGCACCTGCAAGCAATCCAGAGCCGGTTCGTATTGGCACTCCGGTTAAGCGGGTCAATATTGAAGATTAGTTTTCATAGCGATTAGTGCAGGAGGAGGGTGGAATGGCCCTTCTACTCCAGCTTATTCCTGAATTGTGGGCTGGATTTATTGTACGGAATATGAATATAACGTAAATTTAATAAGCGGGTAATATTTCCCGCATAAATGATTACTCCGATGAATTACGAAATACTATTTATTCAGGGCGCAGGAGAGGTAACAAGAGCGGAGGAGCAAGTCATTGCAGATGCGCTGAAAACTGAACTGGGCGATGATTTTGCCATTCTGCTGCCAACTATAAAGGATGCTGATCAACCCACTTATCTGGCCTGGGAAAACGCTTTAATAACGAATCTCAATAGCTTACCTGGCAAAGTTATCCTCCTCGGTCACTCCTTTGGAGCTTCTGTTATATTAAAGCATTTTTCCAGGGAGCCTGTTCCCGATAAAGTAATAGGAATGATCTTATTTGGCGTTCCCTATTGGAAGGATCAGAATTGGGATGTCTCTGAGTATGAAATAGAGGATGATTTTTTAGCTAACCTCAGCAAGCTGGACAATATCTATTTTTATCACTCAACGGACGATGAAGTGATCCCTTACGAGCAATTTAAGTCATACCAGAAATTAATACCGAAGGCACATTGGAAAGTACTGTCCGGAATGAATCATTCTTATCATGGGGCTATACCCGATATGATTCAGGACATACAGGATTTGGCCGGTGCATCAGGGAGTTAACGGATTAGAATATCCTGGAGCTATGGTTTTAATGTGTGTCCGGTTTTGTTCTGCGCTGTTCAGATTCGGACGTTTTTGCTCATTTTGTTTTCGGTAATTGTTGTAATTTAAGTGGTTAGGCAGTATTTTTATACGGCGGCACCATTTTGGCAGGCAGGCTAAAAAATGTACAGATATGAAATTTGGAACAATTATTTTGCTGGCAGCGCTTACGGTCAGCACTACACTACGGGCGCAAGAGGCCGTTAAGATAAGTATAGGGAAGATCTCGGGGACCTTTAACCGAAATGTGACCTTGCCGGAAGACGGGTCGAGTTTAACGGTAAATGAAGGCCCCGGCGCAGGGGGTGCCTGGTTAAGATTGAAGGAGGTAGTGAATGCGGAAATTGAGGTGGAGATGAAGGGCAGGGATGTGCTCCAGCGCAGTTTCCTTGGCATCGCATTTCATGCTCAGAACGACAGCACTTATGAAGCTGTTTACTTCCGGCCCTTTAATTTCCGGGCTGCGGATCCCGATCGGGTCAAGCATGCGGTACAGTACGTTAGCCTGCCGGGCAATGACTGGCCAAAGCTGAGGAAGGAATATCCGCTGAAGTATGAGCAGCCGGTAAATGTTTCGCTGAATCCGGATGATTGGTTTAGGGTCAGACTGGTATTTGCGGATGGTAATGTTACCGTGTATGTCAATGGTGAAGAAAAACCTTGCCTCGAGGTGAAATCCTTAAGTAATTATAAGTCCGGTAAGGTTGGTCTCTGGACGGGCAACAACTCTCCGGGTGAGTTTAGAAACCTGACGGTAAAGAGATCAGGAAAATGATCCTGATCCCTTTTTTATAAGTTTTTATTTTGCTTTTAGCTTATCGGCAAACATCCTCATATAGAAACCGCCAACGACGCTCCTGGCTTTGAAATTGTCACGTATGCCGGTATTTGAATCATAAAAGTCGTTCAATGGCACCCTTGATTCAGTTTCAATGGCATGTTTATATACAGGATGAACCAATGCTTCGAATTGTGCCTGAGTTGGCGCAAAGGTAGCGGTCCACAAGATCCAGTCATTTTTAGTATACGCCTTTCTGCTGTCCAGCGGGATGCCGTATTTGTTCTGTTTGGTCAGGTAGTACCTGGTCTCTGTATCATAGATTTTTTGCGGGAATAAGTTCAAGCCTAAAACTTTATCCCAAACCAAATTATATTTTTGGCTCCAGGTGTTTTTATTGTCAAAAGTTAAAGCATAATGATCACCTGCATCGGCCATTTCGATCCATTTTGGAACCATGCTTTCTGCTATAGCCCTATATTTTTTGGCTGTTTCAGTGTCACCCAGAGTTTCAGCCATCTGGGCATAGCAAGCGATACCTACAATTGCCTTTACGGATAAGTTCGCATTTCTGGCCAAATGGCCTGCAAAATCATCCGTACACAATTGTGTTTTTGGATCTAAGCCTTCTTTGGTTAGATAATCAACCCAGGTGGTCAGTGTTTTCCAGTGCAGTTTGGCATACTTTGCATTTCCCTGCGCCTTTGTAATGGCAGCAGATAAAATGATCATATTGCCGGATTCCTCAACAGGCATTGGCTCACCATAGGTCTGACCGTTGGCCAGAGGATAGGTTCCCAAATCATGCGCAGCCCATGGATGCGGGTATTTTCCGCTTTCACTGAAATAGAAAATCCCGTTCAGCATGCCCTGCAACAGCAAAGGATTGTAAATCAAATATAAGGGTGCGGATGGATAAGTGACATCGACTGTGTTGATGAAACCACCGCTATTGTTCTCTTTTGATAGCCAAAGGATTTCACCCTGAGGGCTTTTGACCAGGGTGTGTGCCGCAATGCTTTGACGGTAGCCGAGGATACACAGGTGCGCATATTCCTTGCCGCCGGACTGCAGGGCATCTGCATATACGGTTTCGTTGAAATTCCTGCATTTTTGCATCACTTCTTTGTACGCATTGGCTGCATCGGTCAGCTGACCTTCGATGGTTTCCTTGCCGGAAGTGTTCCACCATGGTCTCAGGTCTTTTTTGAAGTACTGAATCGAATAGATCTCGTCGTAGCCCAGCTCAACAAAGCGCTCTACTGCTGTGGATCCAACCGTGCCGAAAGGGACGACTGTGTTCAGCGCCAGTGATCTGCCAGTAGTGGCTGTAGAAACTGAAGTGCCCTTTCTGAAAGCGTCGGCTGCGGTGTTGCCGCTGCTGATGAATTGTATTGCACCGCTGGATTTTGGAGCCGCCACGTAGAAATAGCCCCAGTCGATGCGCATGTCATCGGCACCTTTTTGCAGTATGGGCTGTTCTGCCGTACCTGCTTTCAGGATCGACAATTTAGCAGTTGAATATTTTTTGGCAGTGACCTGTTGTGCAGGCCTGTATACAGCAATGTTGGACGAAGCACTCAAAAATACCTTTACTGAGTGGGTCTTTTTGTCGTTAGCTTGTACATTGTAGCTGATGTAAGACACCGGACGGGCCAGTAGGCCCAAATCATTCATGAGCAGGGGCGAAGTAAAGGTCAGCTTAAGGTCTATCTTACCGCAGGTAAAATCATAGATGGTCTGTGTAGCAGTGATTTCCACATTTTTCTGTTTGGCCACCTGGATTTTAGCCGCATTGTCTTTAAGCTTGTCTGCCAGGCCAAAGTCCAGGTACCTGCCGCCGGCAGAGTTGGCCAGGTGGATGGCGATGACATTCTGACCGGCATTCAGATCGTTTTTATGGAGCGGGAAATACTGGAAAGTATTGGTCCAGCCCACTTTTTCATATACTTTTTTGCCGTTCAGGTACACCTCGATGTTGTCATCGTGGTTCATTTTTAACAGCAGCTCATTGATGCCGGCCGGATTGGCAATGCTGAAAACCCTTCTTACCCAGATTTCCTTAGATTTCCAAAGCGTTTTTACCTGTTTGGCGTCATCACCGATAGGGGCAGAACCCGATTTCCAGTCGCTTGCAGCATAATCAGCTGCTTTCCAGTCGCCGTTAGGAGCAGTTTCTGTGTATTTTACGGTATAAGGTGATTCGTCTGAAGCCGCGAGTACCGTTTTATAGCTCGCCTCTTCTTTACCAAGGAAGCGGTATATATTGCCATCTACATTGATCAAACCCAGGAGCGAGTGATCTGCGCCGGTCCAGTGTGTGGTAGTAGATGCATTGAGTTCATCTGTATTGGACCAGATGCTGAAATTGGGGTTATGGGTGATCAGCGGATAAGATGGTGCTTTCCGGTCTTGTGCCCTGACTGGGCCTAAAGCAAAAATGCCGGCCAGGATGCCTAAAAATTTTAATGTGTTGATGCTGTTGATCATTTGTATGGTTTAATAGGGCTTTGGTTAGAAGCGAGTAAAACAGGGTAAAAATCAATAATTAAAATTTAGCAAATGACCTTAGCTGTATCAGATTTTCGCCATTTCATCTCAATTATGAATATATTCGGAATATCTTTATTACTTTCATGCTCTTTATATTTTACTATGAGTTCATCAAGCAGAAGAAAATTTATCGGTACAGTAGCTGCGGTTGCGGCCGGTACCGCAGCAAGTGCAGCAATGCCCCTTAAAAATATGGAAAATAAATACCCTATTACGCACCATGTGCTTTTTTGGCTAAAGAACCCGGATTCTAAAGAAGACCGTGATAAATTAATAGCCGGTTTAAAGAAATTAACAAAGATTGAAACCGTACGTGAACTGAAAGTA
>NZ_DATHGC010000267.1:0-4400 GCF_035317785.1 Pedobacter sp.
CTGCAGGCAGTGAAGGCCTGATCTTCCTGCCTTATCTGAACGGCGAGCGTGCGCCGGTATGGGATGCTTCTGCAAGCGGGAGTTTTTTCGGCCTCAGGTTACAGCACGGTCAGGGGCACCTGGCCAGGGCTGCGCTCGAAGGAATCTGCTACGCATTGAACCAGGTGCTGGTCACGCTGGAGCAGCACACAGGGCATATACACAAAATCAACGTCAGCGGCGGTTTTGTTCATTCTGAAGTATGGATGCAGCTTCTGGCAGACGTTACCGGGAAACCGCTTATACTGATGCATACCGAAGACGCCTCGGCCATCGGGGCTGCCTACCTTGCGGCAAAAACAACGGGTTTAACAAATGAATACCCGCAGCCGGAACCCGGAGAAAAGGCCATTACGCCCGACTGGCAAACACATGAAGTCTACAAGAAGGGTTTTGCAACATATACTCAGCTTTATCCGGCACTGAAGAGGTTGACCTGAATCTGGTTTATACTTTGCTTCGACTTTGCTGCAGTTCAAACTGGGTATACCCTAACTCGTCAGCAAGTGCGGGCTGAGAGCACCTTTTTTCCGTAAAAAGGTGCTCTCACCGTGGACTCAGGGTGCACTCACCCTGCACTCAGTCAGAATGGTACAAAATCCTGCTTTAGCCTGAACCTAAGGTGAAGAAGTTTTGAAAGGCACTAATTAACGGGATGTTTCGTTTTAGCTGTATATCCGGTGAATATAGCAACATTATTATTTATCTGTGGCAGTTCAAACGGATATTTTGTAGGTTTATAGAAACATAGAAAACACAAATGAAAATTTTAAAGAATCCATTACTGCTGGTCCTTATCGGACTGCTCAGCATTTCGCTGCAAGCATGCAAAACCAAGAAGGCCGTGGCCAAACCCACACCTTCTGTAGAAACGAAAGCAGAGCCTGTAGAGGAAAAACAGCCCGAGCCCGCTCCGGCACCTGAAAAGCCCGCGGCGCCTGCCCCTGTAGAAAAACCGAATTTTGAATTTAAAAATGTACAGTTTGAATTTGATTCTGGTGTATTGAAGACCGCTTCTTTTGAAATTCTGGACCAGGTGGCCAGAGAAATGAAAAAGGACCCCACTGTGAAGTTTATCCTCAACGGACACTCCTCTATCGAAGGTTCTGCCGAACACAATATGTCATTATCAGTAGACAGGGCAAACTCTGTAAAATCCTATTTGGTCAATGCAGGCATCAGCGGATCGAACCTGACCATCAAAGGGTTTGGGGCTACGCAGCCTAAAACATCCAACAGTACTGAAGAAGGACGCGCTGTAAACCGAAGGGTAGAATTTGAAAAGGCGAATTAGATGGCCTTACCCTTAAATAAAAATACCCCGAACACTCGTCGGGGTATTTTTATTTAAGGGCTGATCACAAAAGGTTTAAGCATCTTTAAGCTGTTGTATATTGATTTTGCGCATCTTCAGCATGGCCTGCATTGTCCTTTGTGCTTTTTGAGGGTCCTTATCCTGCAGTAGCTGGCTTAGTATCGGGGGGATGATCTGCCAGGACAAACCAAACTTGTCTTTAAGCCAGCCACATTGGCTTTCTGCGCCGCCATCGGCGATCAGACTGTTCCAAAGGAAATCAATCTCTTCCTGGGTCTCGCAGCTTACCTGAAAGGACATAGATTCATTAAATTTAAATTGAGGGCCACCGTCTATGGCCATAAAACGCTGTCCGTTCAGTTCAAATACGGCAGTCAGGACTTTGCCTTTCATGCCAGGGAATTCGTCGCCATAGCGGGCGATACTTACAATTTTTGAATCTTTGAACAGGGAAGTATAAAGATTAACTGCTTCTTCTGCCTGTCCGTCATACCAGAGGAAAGGGGTTATTTTTTGTGTACTCATTGTTTTCAGTTTTAGTAGGTTGCGAAATTATTTGACGATGGTCCGGATTTTTGTATCAGTGATGATTATCAATCACTGATACAAACTTAGGCACAATAGTGGAAACGAATGTTGTGCAAATCAGACAAAAACAGGGGGTGAATGCGACAAGTACCGGCTAGAATCAGAGTCCTACCACATCTTTCTTTTTTTTCTGCTTCATGCTTTTGGGAATAATGTTGAGGATTTCTTCCTTCAACGCATTCAGCATCCTTTTTTTGATGAAATTTTTGTGGGTGATCAGGCTGATCTCTCTTACTGGCTCAGGGGATTTGAAATAGCGGACCTTGCTCATTTGCTTATGACTGAGCTCTTCCAGGGCGAGTTCCGGCAGCAACGTCGCGCCATTGTTCATGTCTACCATACGGATCAGGGTTTCGACGCTCCCGGTATTGTAGGTCAGGCCCTGCAGGCGGCTGTGCTTTGTTGAACGGCAAATGTTGAGGACCTGCGATCTCATACAATGTCCTTCATTCAGCAGCCAGATGTTCTCGTCTTCCAGGTCCTCAGCATCAATGGCTTTTTTCTTATAAAGCTTGCTGTTCTTACTGATATAGGTCACGAAGTTTTCATAATAAAGCGGGAGCTCTTCAATGGCATTATCCGCCAGGGGAGTAGCCAGTATTCCGCAGTCCAGCACACCGGTCTTCAGGTGGTGAATGATGTCTTCGGTGGTATATTCCCAGATCAGGAGTTTCAGGTCGGGGTATTTCTCCATCATCGCAGCAATCACCCTTGGCAAAAGGTAAGGGGCAACTGTAGGAATAATGCCGACCCTAAGCTCGCCTGTTACATCCTGCTGCTGGTTACTGATGAGTTCCCTGATTTTCTGGCTTTCCTGCAGGACCAGTCTTGCCTGCTGGATGATCTGGGCACCGATCTCAGTGGGTACAATGGGTTGCTTGCTGCGGTCAAACAGCTTCACATTCAGCATCTCTTCCAGTTTCTGTACCTGCATGCTCAAAGTAGGCTGAGTAACGAAACATTTTTCGGCGGCACCTACAAAACTCCTGTAAGTGTCTACCGCTACAATGTATTCTAGTTGAACTAATGTCATATAGTTAAAGTTTATTCTCTTTAACAAAGATATCAATTATAACTATGATAAGAAAAAATGGATATGAATGACCGGATTAAATATGTTTGGCTAAAAAATCCCGGTAGGCCAGTTCAATTCCTTCTTCGAGCTCCACCGTATGTTTCCATCCCAGTGAATGCAGTTTGGAAACATCCATTAACTTGCGCGGAGTACCATCAGGTTTACTACTGTCAAAGGTTAACGTGCCCTCAAATCCGGTTACCCTTTTGATCAGCAAAGCAAGATCTTTGATGGTCAGGTCTTCTCCCGTTCCGATATTTACAAAACCCGGTTCATTGTATTCCTGCATTAAAAAGTAGCAGGCGTCTGCCAGGTCATCGGCAAAGAGGAATTCACGCATTGGAGATCCCGAACCCCAAATGGTAACTTTGGCGTTGCCATTAACCTTTGCCTCGTGAAACTTCCGGATCAGGGCGGGCAGCACATGAGAATTTTGAGGGTGGTAATTGTCATTATAGCCGTACAAATTGGTCGGCATTACGGATATGAAGTTGCATGCGTACTGATCGCGGTAGGCATCTGCCATTTTTATTCCGGCAATTTTTGCGATGGCATAGGGTTCATTGGTTTCCTCCAGCAGTCCGGTGAGCAAGTATTCCTCCTTTAAAGGCTGGGGAGCAAGCTTGGGATAGATGCAGCTTGACCCCAGGAACATCAGTTTCTTAACGCCTGTCAGGTAGGACTGGTGGATGGCATTGTTTTGAATACAAAGATTTTCATACAGAAAGTCCGCTCTGTAAGTGTTGTTGGCTATAATACCCCCTACTTTGGCTGCCGCCAGAAAAACATAATCCGGCTTTTCTGCGGCAAAGAAGCCGGCAGCGGCCTGCTGGTCGCGGAGGTCCAGTTCGGCTGAAGTTTTAGTAACCAGGTTGGTATAGCCCTCTTTTACCAGTTTGCGGTAAATGGCTGAGCCCACCATCCCACGGTGGCCGGCTACATATATTTTTGCGTTCTTTTCCAATTGAAATCTTAATGTTTTACAAAAGTACGGAATCCTTTGTTATTTCGACGCCTGCCCGTCATTCTGACTGAGAGCCGCCCCGGCTTCAGGTCGGGGAATCGGGGAACCTTTTGAACAGCACAGGCAAGAGATGGGATATTAAACAATCTACTAAGTTTTATATAAATTTGTATTTCAATATCATAAAACAGTGGGTAAAGATAAATTAAGAAAGTTTGCGGAAATAGATACGTTTCCCAATGTGTACCAGCTTGAAGAAGGCAAGGAGCTGAGCGGGAAGTGGGCGGCACAGCATTTTAAGAACAGCAATCCCGTGGTATTGGAGCTGGCATGCGGAAAGGGAGAGTATTCTGTCGGACTGGCCAAAATGTTTCCGGGTAAGAATTTTATTGGAATCGATCTGAAAGGCAACAGAATCT
>NZ_DATHGC010000268.1:0-8075 GCF_035317785.1 Pedobacter sp.
AGCCATTATGACGCTAAACTTAAGAGAGGCAGAACAATTTCTATCCGCGGCCGGTTCAGACTGCGGTATTGCTAACATCAACATTGGTACATCAGGAGCGGAAATCGGAGGTGCTTTCGGCGGAGAAAAAGAAACCGGAGGAGGACGTGAAAGTGGGTCCGATGCATGGAAAGCCTATATGCGCAGGCAGACGAATACCATTAATTATTCCAACACCTTACCACTTGCACAGGGAATTAAATTTGACTTGTAAGCATCTTCTACTCCCGCAATTTTTTGGCTTTTGACGCTGCCAGCAATTCGGAATCTGTAGATTCTACCGTTGATTTTAATGCTACAAAATCCTGCAGGGTCAGTTTTGAAATCCCGTCTTTTAAAACGATGTGATCCTGAGTTGAGCCGCTGAGCCTTAAATTGGCATTGCCTCTTATATAGGTATACAGACTTTCTGTATTTGCATTTACCTCAGCAGATGCCTGGTCTTTAAGAAATACCTGGAGGTGCCGGGCATTTATTTTGCCAGCTGTCTTAACAATCACATCATTGCTGGCATCGATCCTTTGCAGTTCCTTTACCGAAACATAAATGGTTGTCCTTTCAGCCGCGGTCGAGTTGATCATCAACGTATAACCTTTTCGCACTACGGACATGCTCATCCTGTTAAAATCACCGTCCGCAGTTACGGTTTCCTTTGATCCCTGAGATAGGATAACGGTCACATTTCCTGTAATGGTGATCCTGTGGAATGTGAACGGAGGACCCGGCTTTACCTGGTCATGGTGTGCCGCTGCCGCAAAAGTGCCCGTTACAGCCGAGGTTAAAAAAATCGCTGTCAGTGCTGAGGCGCATAGTGTTTTTGCTAACGTTTTCATATTTTAATTTTTTAAGGTTCCATTGATTGTCCTGATTGATAAGACGCCCCCTTAAAAAAAAAGTTGCAGCAATTATTTGTCTTTTATACCAGAATAGAATATAAGTAGACCAACGGCCAGTTTTTTTCGACGAACGGCTAAAAAAATCGTCATAAATAACCCCTTCTATTTGAAAGCCCCTCAATTTGATGTATGTTTAAAGATTTTTAAATGCTTACACTCCTATCGTTTTAATCTTTAGCCAATGTTACGCGTAGACAGCTCAAAACCCTGCAAAATTGTATATTCCCTATGCAAACACGCGTATTTTGGGTATTTAATTGAGCCCCATATGGTTCAGTTGAATCCGCAGGGCGATTTTTCATTGACTTATCAGCGCCTCTTTTCTCATACGGCCAGCGAGTTTACAAAACACCTGTCTGAAAGGGATTTTAAACTCATCAGCATCCTTGATCAGACAGAGCAGGATTTCATCATCAAAAAATACCATAAAAAGACGATCAGGCCGGCGGAATTTTTCAGCAAGTTCTTCAATGACAAATTCTATGAAAGTGTCCGTCCGAAAATTGAAAAAAAACTGTCAGAGGTACTCGAGGTGCTCAAAGCCGAAGGAGCGCTGTACCTGATGGACAATGATGGCTGGCCGGCGGAACGAAGAATTGATTTCGCAACCGAACCCTCCAGTGTATTGTTTCACTTTAGACGAAGCGAGACAGAAACCCGTTATTTCCCTACTATAAAATACCAGGGACTCCGCATAGACTTTATGTTCAAAGAGGCACAGATCGTTAGCAATCAGCCGGCGTGGCTGCTCCTCAATGATATGATCTATTTTTTTGAGCAGGCCATTGAGGGCAAAAAGCTCCTTCCCTTTCTCAACAAACGTTACATCACCATACCCAAATCAACAGAAGAAACTTATTTTGAAAAATTCGTTAGCCCGCTGATTGAAAAATACCATGTCTACGCAGAGGGTTTTGAGATTAAGACCGAAAAGCATGAACCCATTCCTACGATTAAAATTATATACGTAGATGGGGGGATCTCACAACTGCAGCTGTATTTTAAATACGGATCATATGCATTCGCCATGGGCAATGAAAAGAAAGTAACGGTACGCTTGTTAAAGGAAGCGGACAATTACATCTTCAACCGCATCAAAAGAGACACCGCATTTGAAAAACAAAAGTTCAGTTTATTGCTCGACATGGGACTGAAAAAGACAAGCGCGCTGTTTCATAACCTTGAAGTGGTTACAGACAGAGATGAAGACCAGTCCTATGCCATCATTAACTGGGTAAATGAACACATTAGCATTCTGGAAGAAAACGGATTTGAAATTGAGCAGCATACAGGTGCTAAAAAGTTCCTGCTTGCCATCAATAAGATCGACTTTGAAATCAAAGAAGACAACGACTGGTTTGACATCAATGCCATCGTTTACTTCGGTACCCATGCCGTCCCGTTCATCTCATTAAAACAACACATTCTTCATAAAAAAAGAGAGTTTACTTTACCTGACGGAACCATTGCCATCATTCCTGAAAAATGGTTTAGTAAATATGGCAGTATATTCAGCCTGTCGGACGGGGGCAAGTCGTTAAAATTGAAAAAACACCACATCGGACTGATCAATGAACTTGCCGAAGACAGCATTACCAATATAACGCTCAGCCGTAAACTGCAAAGATTAAATGATTTTGAAAACATTGCCGATGTACAAATGCCCGCAAACTTCAAAGGCGACCTGCGAAGCTATCAAAAGGCCGGGTACAACTGGTTCAGCTTTTTGAGGGAGTACCATTTTGGCGGCTGCCTGGCCGATGACATGGGTTTGGGTAAAACCATTCAGACCCTGGCCATGCTCCAAAAACTTAAGGAAGAAAGTGATCTGGCAGGCACACACAGCCCTTCTCTGATCATCATGCCCACTTCACTGATCTACAACTGGCTCAATGAAGCAAAGAAGTTCACGCCAAAACTGAAGATCCACGCCCATACCGGTTCGACCAGGGACAAGGATGTGAGTCTTTTTTCGGATTACGACATCGTGATCACCACCTATGGGATCACCAGGGTAGACATCGATCTGCTTAAAGACTTCTACTTCAGCTATATCATCTTAGATGAAAGCCAAAACATTAAAAACCCCTCTTCAAAGTCTTTCAAAGCAGTAAAAGCATTAAAATCTAAATACAAACTCATCCTGAGCGGAACGCCTGTAGAGAATTCAGTAAGCGACCTCTGGACCCAGCTTACCTTTTTAAATCCCGGTTTGCTTGGCACCCAGGCTTTCTTCAATGAAGAATACGTGCAGGCCATTGAAAAAAGGAAAGATGAAGAAAAAGCCAGGAAACTTCAGGCGATCATTAAACCCTTTGTATTGCGCCGCACCAAGGAACAGGTAGCTGCGGAGCTCCCGTCAAAAACCGAACAGATCTTCTATTGCAGCATGAGTGAGGACCAGGCTTCCTATTATGAAAAGACCAAGTCAGCCTATCGCAACGATCTGCTGAGCAGTATGGACGATGGCACTTATGCACAAAAGCAGGTACAGCTGCTGCAGGGATTAACCATGCTCAGGCAGCTGGCCAATCACCCGGTGATGATAGACGAAACTTATGAATCCGATTCCGGCAAATTTGAAAATGTTATCCATACCCTTGACAACGTGCTGAAAGGCGGCCATAAAGTGCTGATATTTTCCCAGTTCGTGAAGCACCTGAATATCTTCAAAAATTACTTTGTGCAGGAGGACATCTCCTTTGCCTATCTTGACGGAGCGACGAAGAACAGGGGCGAGATTGTCGCGGAGTTCCAGCAGAATACTGAGCTTAAAGTCTTTCTGATCTCCATCAAAGCAGGGGGCGTTGGCCTGAACCTGACCCAGGCAGACTACGTATTCATTCTTGATCCATGGTGGAACCCGGCTGTAGAGCAGCAGGCCATTGACCGCTCACACCGGATCGGTCAGGACAAAAAAGTGTTCATCTACAAGTTCATCGCAAAAGATACTGTGGAGGAAAAGATCCTCGCACTGCAGAACCGCAAAAAAAGGCTGGCCAGTTCGCTGATCACCACAGAGGAAAGTTTTTTCAAATCACTGAGCAAAGAAGACATCAGGGAGATCCTGAACTAAGCATCAGGCGGCTATTATATGCTTTGCCGGAGATCATCTCTGCACCAAGACTCATCAGGTGATCGTTGGGCAGCTGGCAGTCTATCAATTTAAACTGCCCTGTTCTGCACAGCCAGATCAGGGCCGCTTTTGATGCATTGCTCACCAGGCTAAACATACTTTCCCCGCAGAAGACATCTCCCATCAGTACACCATACAACCCTCCAACCAGCATTCCATCCATCCAAACCTCCACACTTGCCGCATGTCCCGCCCTGCTCAAACCAATATAGGCATCCTGCATCTGCTGCGTGATCCAGGTACCAGGCTGGTCTTTCCTTTTGGCTTTCGCACAATGCCCGATCACCTGGTCAAACACCGTATTCCAGGTGATATTGAAAATTCCGCTGCTCATCACTTTTGCCATGCTTTTACTCACCTTCACTTTTTCCCGAAAGATCACACAACGTTCATGAGGAGCATACCAGCATATCGGGTCATCATCGCTAAACCATGGAAAAATCCCGTTTTCATAAGCCAGCAATAAGCGTTCTCTGCTCAGATCACCGCCAATCGCCAGTAATCCGTCAGGATCAGCAAGTTCCGGATTTGGAAAAACAAGTTCATCATCAGGCAATCTAAAAACCATTTACAATAATAAAAAACAATAGCTTTATGTAACTAATACTTTAACGTTTCATCTCAATAAAAATAGTAAAAATGAATTTTTTAGGTAACATCATCTGGATCATATTTGGCGGCTTGTTCATCTTTTTTGAATACATCATCGGAGGTTTGATATTATGTCTTACCATTGTCGGCATTCCTTTCGGCATCCAGTGCTTCAAATTTGCCGTTGTGGGGCTGGCGCCTTTCGGAGTAAGAATTACGGATACTTCCTCAAACACGGGCTGTCTCTCGACTGTGATGAACATCATCTGGCTGGTATTCGGGGGTCTTTGGATTGCATTGACTCACCTGCTTTTCGGGCTGCTGTTTTGCATCACCATTATCGGAATACCTTTCGGCAGGCAGCATTTCAAATTGATGAACCTGGCCTTTTCCCCTTTCGGAAAATCCATAAGCTAGACTATAACGGGGTGATCAAACCTGTTTTCCTGGAATGCGCTATGGCTTCAGCGCTGCTGGAAAACAAGCAGGTCTTAATGCCCTTGGCCGATATCCGTTTCAGGTATTCAAGAGCCGAAGCCTTCCTGTCCGCCCTGACATTCCTGATGTAAACCGCTTCGATGTTCTTTGGGTATTTCTCCGCTATGGTGGTATAAATAGCCGGATCCCGTTGGGAATTGTCGCCGAAGAACACAAATCTCTGGTTGGGAAAAGCGTCCAGAATCCGCATCACCCGCATCAGCTTCCCTTCATGTCCGGTCTTTCCTGTTTTGACCAAATCTTTCCAGCGTTTGATCTGGTTGAGTAAAAATGCGCCTTCGGGCAGCTTATTGTACCTGAAAGTTTCCACCAGATAATCGTACAGATTCCATTCGCTGCTGGACACATAAAAAAAAGGATTGGGCTGATCGGTCTCCGTATGTGAAAAAGCCAGTAAATTATAGTGCGTATAAGCATCTTTAAAAGTCTTCCTGGTCCTCGGGTTTTTAATAAACAGTTCCCTTAGCCTCCTCCTGATGGTCGCAGAATGAGAAACCATAATCGTGTCGTCAATATCAGATATAAAAGCATACTGGGTGATGTGGGGGACATAGATCTGTCCCTGCCCTAACGCCATCACCACTCCATGCTTGTCCAGCGCCTCTACTTTTACCCCATGCCAGCCGGCATCCACATTTTTATAGGCGGCCCATTCAAACTTAAAAAACCCGTCGTATTCGGTTTTCTGATAAACTTCCTGTTCACCAAAAGTCAGCCTGACTTTCACAAAAGGATAGGGCTTTAGCAGGAATAATCTCAGCAGGTGTACAATATTGACAAACAAATTATTACTGAAAGTCTGTTTGGTTTTAGCCTTATATCTGAAAACATGACCATACACTACCAAATTGTGTGTATGCCCGTAGCCATGATAAACTTTAACCGTTACAGATTTATTCATTAATAATTAAAACAGAGTAAGCATGCAGTTGTTTGTGATATTAACAAATCATAAAGAAATATAAAGTGAAGATTCTCTTTATTGTCAATCCAGGTGCCGGAAGTGAGGGATTAAACTTCAGTGAACTGATCACTGAATACTTTGAATCTTCCGAACACGAAGCCCAAATCTACAAAATACCTCAGGATTGCGACTTGAAGCAATTAAAAACAGTAATTGCCGGCTCAGGAGCCGACAGGGTGATCGCCGTGGGCGGAGACGGTACATTGAAGCTGGTCTCTGAATGCCTGCTGCAAAGCGGTACCCCAATAGGGATCATTCCGGCAGGCTCTGCCAACGGGATGGCCAAAGAGCTGAAGATCCCGCTTACATTAAATGAAGCTTTAGATATTGCAGTAAACGGTAAGCCAAAAAAGATCCATGCCGTGATGGTCAACAATGAACTCTGCATTCACCTGGCCGACATTGGATTTAATGCTTACCTGGTCAAGAAATTTGACGCCCTGCTTCATCGTGGCATGTGGGGCTACACCAAAGCCGCCTGGAAAGCACTATGGAGCCATCATAAGATGACGGTTGAGATTAAGATCAAGGATCAAACCATCAGATCAGAGGCAGCAATGGTGGTCGTTGCCAACGCCACCATGTATGGGACCGGCGTGAAAATTAACCCTGAGGGCAAGCTTGATGATGATGTCTTTGAAGTAATTTTGGTCAAGAAATATTCCGTAATGGAAATCCTGAAACTGAAGTTCACAAGTATAGCACTTAATCCTCACAACATAGAGCTTTTTCAGACCAGCAGCCTCCACATTAAGACCAGGCACAAAGCACATTTTCAGGTTGACGGAGAATATTTAGGAAAAGTAAACAGTCTTGACGCCAGGATTATTCCTGATGCGATCAGCATCATCGTCTAATTACAGTATTTTGCCAGCAGCTCGTCAGCGAGATCCGAACCCATGTGCTTTACAAAAAGAAAATCCTCACAGGCACCCTGCTTATCCTTTTGCTTCAGCTTCTTTTTACCGTCACTGATGCGGCTGTTCAGATATTCGTCATCATAGCCCAGGCTTTTTTTAAGTGCGAGGATTCTGCTTTCCTCGTCTTTTGTGAATTTACCATCGGCTTTCTTCTTATAAAAGTTCAATACCGCATCTGTCAATCCCTGATTGGTTTTGTAGTTCCTGATCGCCTGCCGGATTTCCTCTTTGCTTTTATTCGCACAATCATAGCCTGAGAGCTTAAAATTAATAGGAGCAATGATTACGACTGTCGAATCGTGGTCCTGCGGCACAGTCCACCTTCCGCTGCTCATCCTGATCAGTCTTAGCGCCTCATCATCCAGATCCGTACCTACGCCCCTGCGGATTTCCGAGTGATAGACCTCACCGTTTTTATTCAGCTTAAAACCAATGGTCACTCCACCCTGAATACAGTTTTGTAAAGAATATAAGGGGTATATTTTGTTGTTGGCCACAAAGTTTTCCAACCCGCCTTTTAGCACTGGCTGGGCTTTGAGACCAAAACCGGTTAACAGAAATAATGCTAAAAAAATCCTTGCCATGCTCTAATTTACAAAAATTAAGACAAAGCCGACTGAAATGTATGTTTTAATATTAGCGCAGGATCCGGGCAATTATTTAAATAAGCAGCCCTTTTTGCATATTGACAGACACCCGGATAATCTCCTTTCAGCCCCTGCATGTCCAATATCAGCTGAAAGTGCAAATGCGGCGGCCAGTGACCATTTTCGTCTTGATTTCCAAAAGCTGCAAATTTGCTCCCCTGCGGAATAACCTGACCCTCATCCAGCCCGGCTAAAGAGTCCAGGCTCAAATGTCCGTATAAGGCATGGAATACCCGTTCATCAAGCGTATATTTCAAAATGACTGTACCGCCATAGTCCCCAAAATTGTCATTGAATCTGAAACTGTGCACAACACCCTCCTGAAAATTATATACGGGTGTGCCCGCAGGTCCCCAGATATCGACCCCGAGATGTAATCTCCGG
>NZ_DATHGC010000269.1:0-9086 GCF_035317785.1 Pedobacter sp.
TTGATGCTTTTTCCGGATGTGGCATCAACATTCAGGTAATCCTGTTCCTCGTCACTGATATTGATCAGGGGTTTGTCAACCGTTCTTATACTCACATTGGCGGGAGCCTTCCAGACACCCCTTTCACTATCGACCCTGGCCATTACGCCAGCAATCATACCCGAGGGATACAAAGGAACCGTAAAACCGTCCAGCGCAGCAAGAATGGAATTGTACAAACCAAAATCCACACTGCTAAAGCCACCGGTAAGTGTCTTGCTGCTGACAGTGATTCTGGGTACACCTCCTTTCGGATCGTAGACTACAGTGATCTTATTTCCGTCGCTGCCTGCAGTTTTAGCTGTAAGTGTGACCACATCAACGGCACTCAATGCCGTAACCAGTTCCTTGATTTCAGTATGCGCATTAATTGCCAGCGCCAGCGCTGCCGCTGCAGTGGTAGGACTTGCACCAATAGCAATGCCCCCCGTTCCAAAAAACAGCCCCATGCCATTAATGGAAATCGCATGATTCTCAATTTGAATGCCTGTAATGGTTATCTTTGCGCTTGCTTTTAAAGGCGCTACCGGAGCAGCGATATCGATGACCTTAGTGATTGACTTAGCTGCACCCGTTTTTTTATAGATGCCTGCGTTTACCCCACCCCTGTTGTCTGCCTGGATTTTTATATCGTCATTTGCCAGCCGGTTGTAGCTCGCCCCGCTTTGTATCTGCGGATAATAAGCAGCACCATATTTTAAATTATCCGAACTCACCAGGTTATTCCTGAAATTATCGGCAACCGTAGTGATGACCGTAGTGCCGCCCTGGGGAACATCGATCAGCGTAAACCTGTCCTGCAATTTGGCACATTGGGCCAGCATGGCATCATTGAGCTCCTTAATGTCCGTTGCCAAAAGGCCAATGCTTTCAGGAAGTACCAGCAATGTGATCTCATCTTCCTTTTCACAGGCCTGTACGCCGGCTTTGAGCTTTGCTTTGGTTACAGCAGGTGTTACCGGGTCAAATTTATCTACAGCTACAATGTAGCACGGTCCGCCGCCATTCTCAAAAAACATTTTCACATGATAGTATAAGATATAAGGAGAAGGAGTTGGCGCCGAAACCGCAATAGCCGGCAGGTTCTCACCGGGTTTAGGTTCATTGATCACTACATCCAGTGTTTCCTTGAAAGCAGCACCAAACATCTTTTCATATTCCAGCAGCGAGGTGATCCGCTGAGGAAGGTTTGCAGCAAATTCAATTCCGTTTTTTTCCCGCTTCTCGGTATAACCGATAAATGCTGGAATAGCAGTCTCTACCTGTGCGATTGAGGGTGGAATTGTTGAGATCTCCTCAACATAAACTCCGGGGTGTTTATAGGTCAGCGCCATATCTTAATGAATTATTTAAACATATACATAGATCTTACTTTCCTCTCCGGCCTGTTTTTCCGGTATTGGATTTGGTAAATTTTCAGACAATACTACTTCTGTCCCCCCCTCTTTTCTAATCAGCTTAAGTCCAGTTTTAACTGTTTCAAAAAATGGAATTTTTACTGTACTGGCAAACAGCAGGGTGCTCGTCCCCGCTACATTATTAAGGGGATCAGGTATTGGCTGTGCCGGCGGGTTTCCGGAAAAATTATATTTACCGTAAACCGGGTTTCCGTCCGGCGTACCATCATTGCTTTTGTCTTTTAAAAGAATGTCAAAATCATCGAGATCAATTCCGCTTTGATTGACGACAAAATACTTCCAGGTTGTAGATTTGCGTTTAAAATTAATACTGAACTTTGTTTCTGTAATGGCTGCATTGCTGGCGGGGATGGTAAGTTCAAGAACCCCGAAAATTGACATTGCTGCCAGTTCAGTACTTTTAAAAAGGGTAAACGTTACGATATCGGCACCTGTATCAGCCGCATTTTTTACAGAGATGGTATACAGCCCATCCGGCAAATGCCGCATCTCCAATAACTTTGAAAATGTTTTGTCCGTTTTCCGGCCGATGTGGTAAGGCCCGGTAACAGGAGCACCATTGACGTCAAATTCAATAGTATGATTGTTTACCGCCGCACTGTTGACCCTCAGGGTCACAGCAGTATGGACATCTGCCACTGAAAAGTTCAGGCTAAAAACATCAGGGATAATGTCGTCCAGTATGGTGTACTTCAGCACTTCATTTAAAGCATCATTGCAGAAATACATCTTCTTTTGATTTGAAAATGCTTTGGCGGGAGCAGTCTGGTCCAAAATCGTCACTGCGCTAAACTTCGCCGCATTCCTCAGTCCGATACCATAATGCAAAGTAATATCACCTATACCTATGACCGGTTTATTGGCAACATCGGTCTGGCAGATCAAACTAAACCCTGTATCATACACTTTACTCAGCCAGCGCTGGTTCTTAAAGATATTTTTCACACCCGCTACCGGATTAAAATACAGGTCTGCACTCAGATTATCCTGATAATAATCATGCTTCACTTTCAATGAGATCAGTTTGCTGTAGGCGGTCATGATCTGTGTTTGGTTAGCAGTTCAACATGAGTTACTATTCCGTCAGGCACCAGCTGTACATTTTCCTGGATGGTGATCATACGGATCTTATACAAAACAGAAGGCAGATAACTGTGGCCAACTATACTCCAGAAATGGTTCATCTGCTCAAAATTGAAACTGAACAATTCGATGCTCAACCGTTCAATTGACGGGTCTATCAGGGCCAGCAGCGGGGAGTTTGACTGGGTAAATACACTCTTGCCCTGGAAAAAAGTAATGATCTGCGAAAGCTGTTTCAGTCCCTCCAGGTAGTCCTCAGTAGGATCTTCGGTGTCTGCTGCGTCAAAATTCGCGGAGATGAGTATAAAAAGGTTCAGATAAATGTCCGGATTGCGGGTTTCGATTTCACCGGTCGCGTTTTTAACGGTAACCCGCTGATCTTTCGCCACACGGTCTTCCTCAATATTCATCAGGGTCAGACCGATTGTCTTTCCGGGAATAGCCAGATCGCCATTGGAAACAATACTGGTCACCACCACAAGTTTGTCATTGGCTGTACCCGCAGCGTTGTTGAGGTACCTGTTAATTTCCTGAGATATGAAATTTAAAGCGTTGTGGATCATATTGTTAACTTATAGTACAATAATCACCCTCAATAAATGAGCTTCGCTAAATCAACAGCACAGTCGACGACAAATTAATTAGCGCAATAAAAAATTCAATAAGGATGATTGACACTAAAGTATAATTTTAGATCCGGGCTGTTTTCGCTAATAAGTGAAGTGGGTATATGGGTTAGCAAACAGCGGGTTATCAGGTTTCATAAAATAACCCGGTAACCCGCTGTGCGCTTAAGACAAAAAGAATAGTTCCGTCTTACTTGTATACTTTGATCATGAACACATAATCATCAAACTTTTGTATGATCTTGCTCTTACTCAGATTCTGCATAGAGTTCCTTTTATTGAAAACCTGCTTTTTACCTAAAGAATCACTTGGAATGGTATTTAAGGTCTCCTGGATATATTTCGCTTTAACGGCAAACGTTGCCCCGTCTACCTGTGATTGTCTGGCACTGATCACTCCTATAATATTACCATGCTGATCAAGGAGTGGACCGCCGCTGTTACCCGGATTAACCTGAATAGAAACCTGGTACTGGGTAGAATCACCATTGTAACCTGTTTTTGAACTTACATAACCCTGGTTAAACACAGCGTCATCCTTAGGAAATCCTAAAGTATACACCTCATCTCCCATAGCTACACCATTTTGTTTTAACCGGTAAGGAAGGTTGGAAAGCGGTGTGAAATTATCATCAGCTATTTTAAGGATAGCCAGATCATACTGGGAATCTGTTCTGATTACCCTTGCTTTGTACGAATTGCCATTATTATCTACAACAGTTATAGACTCTGCGTCCTTAATTACATGCAGGTTAGTCAGGATATAGCCGCTAGCCGTCAGCGCAAAGCCCGTTCCCCCATAGTTTGCAGGACGTTCATTTTTCGGTGCGTTTGCAGTAGAATTGATCTTTCTGATCAGGCTGCTCTGCGAATTTTTAATCTTGCCAAGCTCACTTCTCATCAGTTCAACGCTGCCTATCTGCTGTGTATTCTGCTGTATAGAATAAAGCATAGCCATCGTAAGCAGGATAAAAGACGCTGCCACACCTAAAGCTGCTTTATTTTTGCGCCAGATGTTCACTACAAATGAAGGATGCGGCCCAAGCTTTCTGCTCAGCGCATCGACATCGATCTGCGCATGGGCATGATCCATTTTATGCTTAAGTTCTGATATCACAGCATAATCCTGCAAAGATTCCAGAAAAACCTTGTGTGTAACCACCCGGTGATCTACTGAAGGATCGTTCAAACGCAACTCCTCAAAAGCCTTAGCTTCTGCCTCAGTCAGCTTACCGTTCAAGTAATCTTCAATGATACCTTCTAACTCTATCTCGTTCCTCATTTCAACTAGGTTTGAAAAAATATTTTTTTAAGTCTTTGCAGACATTTATATTTCTGTGTCTTGGCATTATCTGTATTGGTGTAGCCAAATTTTTCGCAGATGTCCTGCATAGACAGGTTGTTGATATAAAAGTCCTGAATAATGGTCTTGCAGGGTTCACCAAGGTGAAGGAGCGCAGCCTGCATTTTCTCAAACTGCCGGTCTTTCTCTTCGTGCTGTTCCACATCATCTTCGGTAGCTATGACATCTTCAAAGTCGGCGATATTACTGGCCTTCCTGCTTTGCTGGGCTAGCTTTTTTAGCCAGATGCGCCGGCAGACCGAATATATATACGTCTTTAGTTTACTGCTCAACTCAAAATTTCCGCCTTTTATTTTATTGTAAAGAACAATGATCCCTTCCTGATATACATCTTTCGCATCATCTTCGTCACCATTGTTATTCAAAATAAACTGCAATATCATCGGAAAATAGCCGGTATACAGTTTATTTAGCGCATCTTCCGAGTTGTTTAAGATCCCTAAAACTACCTCTCTATCTGTTGGAACTGAACTGCTTAACTTATTACTCACCAATTAATACATTTATGTGTGAATGGTAACCCAATGTTAAATAAAAAAATAATCTTTTTTAGATTTTTCATCCTCACATCGTTTACTGCTCATCTAAATGAGCTCTGCAGCTCCTGATGCTTACCGTTTAATACAACATAACCGCAAAGGGTAACCCAAATTGTATTTTTTAAAATTTTTCCGGATTATTTGAGCAGAAACAATACATTTGCGGCGTGAAACAGGAACAAATAAAAATATTTTTATTTTTTTTCGGTTACCTGGGTTACCTTTTAAACTTTAAGGTATTAATCACTAAAATTAATTAATTATTTAAAACAGAATTAGAATGAAAAACGCATTTAAATTTGGCTTTTTAGCTTTAGCAATTTCTTTATCAGTAGCAGCTTGTAATTCAGAAAAAACTGGCGAAGCTACAGATACTACTTTAACTGATTCTTCAGCAGTTGTTACTGATGTTGATACTACAGTTACTGATTCAACTGTAAAAGATACTGCAGTTACTACTACTACTACAACTACTGATACAGTAAAACACTAGTAGTAAGCTAAGTCAAAAACTTATAAAAGGCGTACGATCTATATCGTACGCCTTTTTTGTTGGACTAATAATGCTACCTTTGCGCTTTAAAACAGTATTGTCCATGAATTTATCTCCTCTTCAAGCCATTTCTCCGGTTGACGGCCGTTATAGAAATACCACACAAAACCTATCTAAATATTTTTCTGAATATGCGCTGATTAAATACAGGGTGCATGTCGAAATAGAATACTTTATTGCACTTTGCGAGGCTCAGATAGCCGGTTTAGAGGATTTTGATAAGTCTGGCTACTCCAGGCTCCGTGCCATACATGAGCAATTCAATGACGGGCACGCCCAGGAAATTAAAGACACCGAGAAAATCACCAATCACGACGTGAAAGCCGTGGAATACTTCATCAAGAAAAGATTTGATGAGCTTGGCCTGCAGGATTATAAAGAATTCATCCATTTCGGACTGACCTCACAGGACATCAACAACACCGCAATCCCATTTACGATCAAACTGGCGCTGAATGAAGTATACTATCCTCAGATCGCTGAGCTGATCGCCAGAATAAAGGAACTTGCCGCAGAATGGAAAAACATCCCGTTGCTGGCACATACCCACGGACAACCGGCATCTCCTACTAAACTCGGCAAAGAGTTCATGGTTTTTGCCGAGCGGCTGGAAATACAGCTGAACAATTTAAAAAGCATCCCGAACAGTGCCAAGTTTGGCGGGGCGACGGGCAATTTTAACGCACATCATATCGCTTATCCGCAAACCGACTGGGTAGCATTCTCCAATAATTTTGTCAATGAGATCCTGGGCTTAACTCGCGCCCAGTACACCACCCAGATCGAGCATTACGATCAGTTTGCGGCTCAGTGCGATGCCTTAAAACGAATCAACAATATCCTGATCGATATGGACAGGGACATCTGGGCTTATATCTCTAAAAATTACTTCAAGCAAAAGATCAGGGAAGGTGAAATAGGCTCATCCGCCATGCCGCATAAAGTAAACCCGATTGATTTTGAAAACGCAGAAGGAAATGCGGGTATGGCCAACGCTTTATTTGAATTCTTTGCAGCCAAACTGCCAATTTCCAGGCTCCAAAGGGACCTAACGGACTCTACGGTTCTTAGAAACATTGGCGTACCGATGGCGCATACTTCCATAGCGATCGCATCAACTTTAAAAGGACTGAACAAATTATTGCTGAATGAAGATGCCATTAACGCCGATCTGGAAAACAACTGGGCGGTAGTAGCAGAGGCCATACAGACTGTTTTGAGAAGAGAAGCTTATCCCAATCCATATGAGGCACTGAAAGACCTCACCCGTACCAATGAGAAGATCACAGCATTGACCATGGCCAATTTCATAGATGGATTGGATGTCAGTGATCAGCTAAAGGCAGAACTTAAAAAGATCACTCCTTTTACTTATACAGGCATATTTTAACTTTATGTGTCTATATAATCCGGACAGATTATAATCATTCTAAAATATAATGACCTAAAACAGACATCGTGGTCTGAATTTGCATCAATGAATTAATTATTTTTGTAGAAAAAAATAAGACAATGACTATCAACGTATATACAGAACAAACACCGAACCCTGCTACAATGAAGTTCATGGTCAATAAATTATTGATCAATGGCAGTGAGGATTTCGCAACGAAGGAAAGTGCCGAGCATTCTCCTTTTGCCAAAGAGCTGTTCAAGTTCAACTTTGTAAACGGTGTCTTTTTCGCAAGTAATTTCGTAACCATCACCAAAACTGAAGGAACGGACTGGGCAGATGTAGAACCTATCCTGAAAGAGTTTGTCAAAGGTGCTGTTGAGTCAGAATATAAGATTAAAGAAGATACTTCCGAAGAGGCTCCCGCTTTTGAAGGTACAGATACGGAGATCAAGATCCAGCAGATCCTGCACGATTATGTTCGCCCCGCAGTAGAGCAGGATGGCGGAGCGATCAGCTATAAATCCTTTGATGAGAACGATGGCGTGGTGACAGTGGAGCTCAGAGGCTCGTGCAGCGGCTGCCCTTCTTCAATCATCACCCTTAAATCAGGCATACAGAACTTGTTGCAGAGAATGGTGCCTGAGGTTAAAGAAGTGGTATCGGAGGCCTTGTAGTTTTAAAAATACTTAATAAAAACCTTTATACAAAGGTTTTTTTATGCGCCTAATTTAATGTCTTAGAATTATTGATTAAAATGCCTGTCAATGGTCTCCAGCAACTCCCCATCAATCTTCGCATTCGTAGCTAAAATCTCCCTGGTATTGATAAACTCATCACCACCGCTAAAGTTTAGGATATTTCCACCGGCCTGCTGTACCAGGTACGCACCCGCAGCTACATCCCAGGCGTTGAGGTTGTACTCAAAAAAAGCATCAAACCTGCCGCAGGCCACATAAGCCAGGTCAACAGCAGCTGAACCGATCCGTCTTAATCCATGGCATTTCTGCATCATTTCAGAAAATAGCTGCATGTATTTCGCCTGTTTATCAAACTGGTAATAAGGAAATCCGGTAGCCAATAAACAATCCGCCAGGGCAGTTCTGCCTGAAACCCTGATCTCTTTATTGTTCAGGTAAGCCGCGCCGCCTTTATAAGTATAAAACATTTCTCCCCTGTTGATCTCGTAGACCACCCCTATCACAGGCTGATCTCCCTCATACAAGGCAATACTAACCGCATAAGTGGGGATTCCATGAATAAAATTTGTAGTCCCGTCCAGCGGATCTATGATCCAGTTGTACACCTCGCCCTTACTGTTAATGGTCTCTTCCTCTGTGGTAAACCCCGCCTCCGGAATCAGTTTCTTCAGGTTCCTGACCAGCTGCTTCTCCGCATTTTTGTCCACATAAGAGACCAGATCGTTCAATCCCTTGAATTCGATAGCATTCGCATCAAAATTCATAGATTCTTTCCTGATAAAATTGCCTGTCAGACGTGTAATGGCAATAACTTTATTGCACAGCAGTTCGTAATCCAAATCCGTAAATGAGTTTAATAATTAGCCAATTTTTCTTTATTCCTTTGAGAATAGCTCACAAGAAGCAAGCCAGACAAGAATAACAAACTCGATATCAATTCTGCCTGGGTAAAAGGGATGCCTGCCACATGGTATTTGGTATTCACCCGGATCAGTTCTATACAAAAACGCTCAATACCGTTCAGCATCAGGTAAATCCCAAACATAGTGCCCGGAGACTTAATGCGGTCACGGATCTTCCACAAAAAGAGAAACAGGATAAAGCAGATGATCACCTCATAAATAGGTGTCGGATATACCGGGTCGCGCAGTTCATTGCAAAATTTACCTACACAGCCTGCTATCGGATCTCCCTCACCGGCAACATTATTCGGATAGGTATAAGCCCATAACCAGTCCGGAAGCCAGTTAAAAGGCTTAGGATTTAAGTTAGAGATTCCCCAGTCACCATCACCCGACAGGTGACAGCCAATCCTGCCTACACTATAGGCCCGCATCATACCAGGCCCGCCAATATCAAGCATGTGTAAAG
>NZ_DATHGC010000270.1:0-5411 GCF_035317785.1 Pedobacter sp.
GGCCTCACTTTTTTTGAAAACAACTTTTATGTAACTCGTGACTACAATGCAGGAAGCAGGGTGCCTGTACAAATTTTCCTGAATGCAAGTCCGATAGATTTTTTCGGCCTCACCACTGTAATGCCGGATGAGATAGAATCCGTTGAAATATTTTTAAAGGACGAACTCGGCACCATAGACCGCCAGTACAACACCAAAGGTGTGCTTGTGGTCAATACTAAAAAAGCGGTTAAGGGAACGAAAATCAGTCTGGCGCAATTAAAGGAAATGATGCCGGAGGCCAATCTGGTTAAATTTAAGCCGAAAGGATTTGCCAAACAGCGTGAATTCTACTCGCCCAAATATGTAAATGCTGCAAACACTTATAACTTTAATGATCTGCGGACAACCATCTACTGGAATCCTAAAGTGCTGACCAACGCCACCGGCCCGCTGACTTTAGAGTATTACAATGCGGACGGTAACGGAACTTACAGGGCGGTTATTGAAGGGGTAGACAAAAACGGAAATGTTGCCCGCTATGTCTACCGCTATACTGTTAAATAAAGATACTGCTGATTAACCACGCCGGTTTAATCAGCATCCTTAACCGGCGCTTCGTGCCTGCATTTAACACCATCTTCTGTCATGACCCATTCGGTAAAACCCTGGTGGCTTTCGTGACCGCAATCCCAATAATTGGGTCCGTTGAGGTACCGGCCAAGCTCTTCGCTGATGTTTAGAAAAGTACCAACCGGCACTTTCATGGTCAGCTCTACCTCCTGCCCGCGCCACCTGGTATCTTTATTGAGCTGGACCATCGGGTTAAAGTTTATCAGCGAATCGGTTTGCAGAAAATCATAATGTATATTCTGAGCATTTTTTAGTGCGGTCTGAAAATTTCTGCCTCTTGATTTGAAGTTCTGACTCAGCGAGATCTTACCGCTTTCACTTTTCTCTATCCACAGCCTGACATTTCTTGGTGCTTTAAATTCATCATCAATGTCAGTAAGTATCTTTCTGCCCCTATAATTTTCTGCATCTATACTGTAGCGCAAGCTGTCCTCCCTGCTAAAGAAGCGGGTCCGGTCCATTGTTAGTGTATAAGTTTGATAGAGCTTAAGTTCAGTCACTTGTGAAAATTCTGCTCCTTCCTTAAATTCGGAAGATATTTTTGTGATGTAAAAAATTAATGGTGCCATGCCCGCCAGCCAGATGATGAGCAGCACAAATGACAATGTCTTATTGATATCCCTGCTGCTAAATGCTACGCGGACCGAGAACAATATGAGTGCAATAAGCGGTATCGCCCCTACCAGGAAGGCAGAAACCGCAAGAGGGTTAAAATATTCCTGATTGATGATGTTGAATGGGAAATAATTGGCTACATCAGCATCCCAAATCCCCATAAGGGCAATTAAAGTAATAAATAAGCTGATTAAACCAAATGACGCCGCTGCAATGATCAATAGCGCTATCGTCTTAAAGATCACCTTTCCTGTTCCTTTAACAAAGCTGCCCACAACATCAAAGAACTCCGCAAGAAATCCTTTTGATTGTTGTACCAGGGGATCCAGATGAATGTTTGCAAAGCCCCGAAGCGTTGTTTCCTGGCCGCGCATGTTCATTTTTTCAGTTTTGGTTTCTGCCTTAGGGATCATGATCCACAGTATGATATAAGCTAAAACACCGGCACCCCCTATGAATAGGGTAAAGAACGTGATTAACCGGATCCAGCGTATATCGACATCTACATAATGTCCCAAACCTGCACAGACACCGGCAATCATGGCCTGGTCTGTATCCCGGTAAAGCTTTTTAACCGGGTTGAAGGCCTGGCTTTGGGTACGGTAATCTTCAGCCGGGTTCTCTTCTTCAGACGACTCAAAATCTTTCACAGACCCCATCTGTCTGATCACGGATTGCACGTCAAAAATGCCAACAACCTGCTTTTGCTGCTCAGACAGCATTTCACCAAACATCTCTGCTATCCGGTTTTCAATATCTGTTATAATTTCAAAATCGTCAGCGTTTTTCGCGAAATGCTGTTTTACCTCATTCAGATAAACGGTGAGCATTTCGTAGGCATCTTCTTCAATATGAATGATGGAATTGCCAATATTTATGTTGAGTGTCTTCTTCATGACTTGGTTAAGTTTATTGGATTATTATTGGATTGATCGTCCGCTACTTTTTTGGAAGTATTGATGGCGTAAGCCAGTTCCTGCCAGGTCCCGTCAAGCTGATTCAGCATAGACCTGCCTTCTTCAGTTAGCACATAGTATTTGCGCGGGGGGCCGGATGTAGATTCTATCCAGTTATAACTTAGCAAGCCATTGTTTTTTAGGCGGGTGAGCAATGGGTAAAGCGTTCCTTCCACTACGAGCAGACGGGCCGACTTTAATTCTGCGATGATATCCGAAGCATAGATCTGCCCTCTGGATATGATCAGGAGCACACAGTATTCCAGTATGCCCTTCCGCATTTGTGTTTGTGTATTTTCTGCTATCATAATAATACAAAGATATATGCTTTATATAGTAACATGCAATACATAGTACTATAAAAAATACAAACCTTCTTTTATACGTCTGATTACCAGTACAATAATTTTTAGATTACCCTTTCAATGTTAAAACTTTATTAGGTTTTAATGAAACAAATAGAAGTTATCAACAATTCCACAAACGGATAGAATTATGGCTTGAGGTTTGATATCCATCTGATACACCTACTACTACATCTACCTATGTTAATTAAATTAAACCCCATCCACGCTTTTGCCAGGCAAAAAGAAGAAGTTCAGCCCAGGGAGCTGACGAGACAGCAGCGCATAGCCTGTGACCGAATTGTGATAATGGTTATATTTTTAACCACAATAGTTGTGGCAGCGCTCTTTTCTTAGTTTATAACAACAGGGTATCGATCCGCTGTGCCTGAACCCTGTTTTGATAGGTAGACCAGGTGTATATGGTAAAATGTCCATCTTGCGACGCTACCAGAGCGGTGGCATCCCGCTGATCATGAACAAACTGAGCAGCAGAAAGGTGGCGTGTCCCGCCGACCTTGGCTGGATGTACCACTACGGCATCTCCGCCTGAAATGGGTTCTGAAAAAGCAAGTTCGTCTATATTGTCTTTACCTTTTGCCCTTCCTATTTTAGCGCCAAACGCCAGCAACTCGTAGTTGTTGCTGATGATGGTTGCCCCATCTATTGCTGTAAGGCCGGCAAGGTGATCTACCTCACGTTTTAACGCCGTTTGCCAAAAGATCTGACTGGACTCTTTCCTGTCCTGCTGCAACAATTTAGAAAGTCCGCTAAAAGAAGGCTGAACATAATACTGGACAGGCTTTATAATAGACTGAAGCCAGTTGTTGTTCTCATTGTCGACCACGAGCAGTGTACCGCCCCGGGCATGTGCGCGCATGGAAACAGCCAGTTGGATCAGGACATTAACAGAATCGTTCCAGTAAGAAGGTGCGGTAAGGTCCAGCAGTGACAGCAGCATCGGCGGACAATCGGGAATGCTTGTACTCTTCCCATCGACCATTTTTACCTGATCCCCTTTGAGCACCGCGACATTCGTAAATTTCCCGAAGCCATAGATTCTGCGGTGTTTGATCACCAGCAGCGCCGGTTCAGAAACATCAACTACAAAACAAAAATTGGGTATGCTTACGGTGGTGCCCCAGATGTAAAGTTCACCTTCATCTGCCCAGATGCCCAGGTGAATCCCTGCACGTTCGATTCCCGGTGCAAGTTTGGTAAGAATGCCCGGATTTAATTTGAACCGCTGCTTGAACAGCAATGGATTACCCGCCTGCTGTGGCGGAAGAAACGCAAGGGAAATCTTTGGGGAATGCCCTTCTTCTTTCCGCAGGCTCGCCCAAAATGTAGCATCCAGTATGGCTTCAACTACCTTGGCAGTAGGCTGCGGCGCAAGATCTTCTTCTCCTTTTTCCCTGGCAGCAGCGAGATGCTCGGCAAAAATAGCCTCAACTTTTGGCGCAATAAGCCGCGCTGCCTGATAGGTAGATGGATAGATCATGCCATAAAGTTAATTGATTTACGGCAAACAACTTCATCATTTAATTGTCAATCTCTGATATCGGACTGTGGCAGGACCTCAGGAATTACCATGTTGTTTTAGCTAACAATTTCATCTAAGTTTGTAATATGCTATCTTATACAGAAGAAAACTATTTGAAGGCTTTACTGAAACTGAGCTTTCAAAATGAAGAAAAACCAGAGGCAGGAACCAATGAAATGGCAGCTTACCTGGGTGTGAAACCAGCCACGGCTACCGATATGCTCAAAAAGCTGAAAGAAAAGAACCTGGTTACTTATAAGAAATATGGAAAGATCCTGCTTACGGATACCGGTAAAAAGAATGGGATCGCCATTTTAAGAAAGCACAGGCTCTGGGAAACTTTTCTATATGAGAAGCTGGATTTTAGCTGGGATGAGGTACATGAAGTTGCTGAGCAGCTGGAACATATCCAGTCTGCCAAGCTGGTTGACAAGCTGGAAGAGTTCCTGGACTTTCCGGAATTTGATCCTCATGGGGACCCTATTCCTAAAGCCAATGGTGAGATGCCGGTGATCGCTAAAACACTTTTGGCGGAGCTAAAGGCCGGGGACACCTGTAGTGTTGCCGCGGTAAAAGATACCTCGACCTTATTCCTGCAGTACCTGGAAAAACTTCAGGTCACCATCGGAACAAAGATTAAGGTGATCGAAGTGATCGATTTTGACGGATCTTTATATGTCGGTATAGCCGGAGGAGAGCCCAGGAGTGTGTCGATGAAATTTGCAGAGAGTTTGTTTGTACAGAAGTTATTATAGCCGAGAGATATGTCAACAGAGATAAAATGTCCCAATTGTGCACATACTTTTCCTATTGAGGAGGTGATGGCCGAGGAATATAAAAAAGACCTCAGAGAGAAGATGGTTTCTTTTACCAAACAAAAGGAAGAGGAATTCGCAAAGAAACAAAATGAGTTTGCCCTGCAGCAAAAGCAAAGGGAAACCGCATTTGAACAGCAGCAAAAGCAGCAGGCCCTGGATTATGAGCAGAAACTTGCTGAAGAGAAAAAACAGCTCCAGTCTGCCCTTGAAGAAAGTCTGCGCAAAAGTATTACAACGGATTTCGAAAATAAACTTCAAATGCTGGACAACAGCAACAAGGAAAATGAAGAGCGGCTGAAACAGGCCCGGGCCAAAGAGCTTGATTTCCTGAAAAAAGAGGCGCAGATGAAGCAGCGTGAAGAAGAGCTTGAACTGCAGGTACAGCGTAAGCTGCAGGAACAGCGTGCGGAAATGACCGACCAGATCAGAAAACAGGAGGCGGAGAAAAATAACATCAAAGAAACTGAACATCAGCTGCGTGTAAAGGAACTGGAAAAACAGCTTGACGATCAGAAAAAACTGG
>NZ_DATHGC010000271.1:0-6452 GCF_035317785.1 Pedobacter sp.
GGCTTGACATGGTGAATTCACTGGTCGAATCACCCCAGACAGAAAGTTTGTTTGAATTGAGAGGAACGGTCTCAGCTCCGGTGACAAATATACATTTGTCAGGGTTCCAGCTTACCCAGACCCTGCGTACTTTCATGAAGAATAAAGAGCCTCTGCTGCGCAGTGACTGGACGATCTACCGGGGCGGGGCAGTTACATTGGAAGGTGCTGCGGGATGCACTATAAAAAACTGTTATTTCAACAGTGTCGGCGGCAATGCGATAGTTTTCACCAACTACAACAGGAACAATGAGGTGTCGGCCTGCAGGATCGACAGGGCAGGCAGCAGTGCAGTGATATTTGCTGGTGACCCCGGGGCTGTCAGATCTCCGTTATTCAGGTACGAAGAATTTAATGATCTGGCAGCTATCGATAAAACCCCGGGGCCAAAGACCGACAATTACCCCTCTGATTGCCTGGTATATAACAATCTGATTGAATATATCGGCCAGACGGAGAAGCAGGTTGCAGGGGTGGAGATTTCTATGGCCATGAATATTGTGGTACGTCATAATACAATAGATAATGTGCCGCGTGCAGGTATCAATATTAGTGAAGGTACCTGGGGCGGGCATGTGATCGAAGGAAATGATGTTTTCAATACTGTTTTGGAGACCGGTGACCATGGCGCTTTCAATTCCTGGGGCAGAGACCGTTTCTGGCATCCTGACCGGCCGAAGATGGACAGCATTGTGGCGGTCCATCCGGAACTGATCCTGCTGGACATGATCCGGCCAAACGTGATCCGCAATAACCGTTTTCGCTGTGACCATGGCTGGGATATCGATTTAGATGATGGTTCCGGCAATTATCAGATTTACAACAACGTACTGCTCAACGGAGGACTTAAGCTCCGCGAAGGATTTTACCGTAAGGTCTTTAATAATGTGATCCTCAACAACTCTTTTCATCCGCATGTGTGGTTTAAAAACAGTAAAGACAGCTTCAGAAGTAATATTGTCTCGTCCGCTTATTTCCCCATAGGGATCAGCGATTGGGGAAATGGCATTGATTCCAATTTTTTTAACGATGCCCGTTCATTGCAAAAGGCACAGGCCAACGGCACTGACGCGAACAGCAGGTACGGCGACCCGATGTTTATAGATGCTGCAACAGGTGATTATCGCGTAAGCAGCAGATCCGCTGCGCTTCAAACCGGATTTAGGAACTTTCCCATGGATCGGTTTGGGGTCTTGTTACCCCGGCTCAGGGCGATTGCACAAAAGGTTACCTTACCGGTACTCAGCGGTTCGGAAGGGCCAAAAGCTGATCAGATTTACGATTTTTTAGGAGCTAAGGTTAAGAACCTCAATACGCTCGGTGAGCGGTCTGCTACTGGAATGGATACCGAGAGGGGTGTGCTGCTCCTCACAGTCCCGAGGACAAGTTTACTGTACGGAAAGCTTAGTCCCAATGATGTGATCCTTGAATTTAATGGGCGAGAGGTCAATAATTACAGTGATCTGCAGCAAGAGAAAATGAACCTGCAGTTGAGCCACCAGATATCCTTATCTTTTTTCCGAAATCAGCAGCTGCAAAAGATTCAGATCGCACTCAAATAATTGGAGAAAATAGTTTATGTTTATTCTGATCTAATCAGATACGGAATGAAAATGTTTTCTTTTAAAAGGCTTCCTGTTCTTCTTTTATTATTTTTATGCTCATTTGCCCGGGCTCAAACGGCAATAACACCGGCCACGGCCTTAAAAAGCTATTTAAATAATGGCGATAAAACCCATCATTGGGAAATTAAGGAATCGTATATCCTTGATGATGTAACTGTTTACGCCCTTCTGCTGACTTCGCAAAAATGGCGTGAGTACACATGGACGCATCAGCTGACCATAATGGTCCCTAAAGAGAATAAATATGACGGGGCCCTGCTGTTCATTACCGGAGGGAGTATCAATAAAGAGGGGCTGCCAAACTGGAATGGCAAAGATGATGGTGTGATCAAAACCTTTGCTTCAATCGCGAAGCGAAACAATGCAATAACGGCTGTATTGAAACAAACTCCAAATCAGCCGCTGTACAATGGCCTGACTGAGGATGCGCTGATCTCTTATACCCTGCACAACTTTAAAAAAGACGGAGATTACAGCTGGCCCTTACTTTTTCCTATGGTCAAATCCGCCACAGGTGCCATGACTGCGGTACAGGAATTTTCAAAACAGAAGCTCGGCCATAAGGTTAGCCGTTTCGTGGTATCCGGAGCATCCAAGCGCGGCTGGACTACCTGGCTTGCAGGTGCCATCGACAAGAGGGTCACTGCAATAGCACCTATGGTGATCGATATGCTGAACATGCCGGTCAGTATGAACTATCAGATCAAGGTCTGGAAAGATTACAGCGTACAGATAGAGGATTACGTTAAGCTTGGCCTTGTTCAGGACATAGGAACAAATGCCAGTAATGACCTTACTGCCATGATAGATCCTTATTCGTACCGAAAGATGCTGACCATGCCTAAAATGATAGTGATGGGCACCAATGATGAATACTGGCCTATAGATAACATTAAAAATTACTACGACAGCATACCCGGCCAAAACCTGATTCATTATGTACCCAATGTAGGCCACGGCCTGGGAGATGGGGTAGAAGCGATGACTACCCTAAGCGCTTTCTTTGGCTATACCTTATCAAAGACCCCTTATCCTGTCTGTACATGGACAGCCTCATCAACAAACAAGGCCGTTAATGTTTCGGTCAAAACTACGGCAGCCCGGCTGACTGATGTGATTATCTGGGAAGCTGATTCTCCGGACATGGATTTTAGAAACGATAAATGGCAATCCAGAAGCCTGGGTATTCATCACCAGTCTGTGGTAAATGTTACTGAAGAGTTACCTGCCTCTGGATACAGGGCTTTTTATATCAATTTAAAATATAAGGATGCAAAAGGGGGAGAGCATACAGAAAGCACAAGGGTATTCATGACTGATGACAAAAAGATCTTTTAACCATTAATTTAAAAAGAAGTTCATCAAAATCCCGATCATTGCTGCCGATACAAAGCTCACCAATGTTCCAACCAATACATATTCTGTCTTTAACTGAGTATTGGCCTCCTTTTCACTAAATCTTAATATTGATTTTGCAGTCATCAAAAATCCAATGGCCGTATATTGACCTACCAGTACAAAAGTCAGGATCAGGATCCTTTCGCAGATCCCTATCCATTTGCCTGCGCTGGCGAGCCCGAGTACCTGTTCTTCATTATTTATGATCTGTTCTTCAGGAATGTGATCTGTTGCCAGATCCTCTTCAGGAATTGCTGCGGCTGCAGGTTCAGGATCAGACTTTAGTTTTTCCCTCGAGATCTGGTCGCGCCATCGCTGTGTTGCTTTTCCAATGACTATGCCTAAGGGCCAGCTTGCAAGGATATATCCCCCGGCTATGATCCAGAACCTGGTGTTTTCTGCGAGCAGCTGCATTAGTGGCAGTATAGCTGTCCATTTATCTTTTAAAGAGAGCCAGAGTATCACTATAACCAAAACATGTGCGACCTGATCTGCAATGAAATAACCGAAATTTCCTTTGTCCGCCTTAGATTTAAGGTAATCAATTACAAGATGAGTACTGAGGATCACCAGCGGAATGACCCAGTTACAGTATTCACCGGAGAAGAGGTATGCCACCAGTGTGGTGACGAGTATATGCAGGTAGAGTTTTCGGGACCTTCCCCTTTTTTCTTCCCGGTCCTTTACCCAGCTTTTGGGCTGAAAAACGAAATCAGTAAGCAAATGTGCGATAAGCAACCTCAATAATAAGTTTATTTCCATCTATCCCTGTTGTACTAAGTAAGCTAAATATTTCATTGCAGGTTCAAATTCTTTCCATCCTGCAGACCGCAGCCTGCTGTTGACAGAAGGTTGGGAGAGTGATAGTTCTTCTGCGATCTCCTGCTGGATTTTACCTTCCAGAAGCAGGAATATTACCTCCGCCTGTCCGGGTGTCCAATTGCTAATATACTTATTTACGAAGTTAAGTATGATTTCAATGCCGGTATTTTTTTCATTGTTGTTGGTATGGATAGCCAGAAATTCATCATCTTTCATAATGTCAAAGTTCCTGCCTGATAAGTGAAATGCTTCACCGTCTGAATTCAATACATTTTTACCAATGTAAGAAACTTCCCCGATGCCTATGGAAATGCGTGTGCCCAGGCTCAGTCTGTTCTTTTCATCGGAATGTTTTTTGAACCAGCAAACCAGCTGTACGCTTCTGGTGATTGCTTCAGATGCCTGGTCAAAAAGTACCTGGTAACTATCGCCCCTGAATATTTCTGCATTGACTTTTTCTGTGATCCAGGTTTTAAGTAAATGCGCTGTATCTTCAATTAATGACTTCCTTTTGGCCGGTGGCAGCTTTGTGAAGTTGATGATATCTCCTGTTATTACAGCCTTTGTTTTCATAACTCATCATTAAATACCATACAATTATAGAGTATAAGTTCTATAAAAGCAAATTATAGAGTAATTATTCTATAATCGATAATTATAGAGCTTATGTTCTATAATTAATATTGTTAATAAAGTATTACAATAACTTGTGTATACAAGATAAAATTCAATATATTTGGTATAGAGGCTGTTTACAGCTGAGTAACCAATTATAAACCTGTTATGACCACAAAGAACCAAACCCCGGAGGTTTCCCGCAGGAAATTTCTGCAATCAGCTGCGGTTGCGGCCATTGCCCCCTCACTCTTAATGAACTCATTTACTGCTTCGGCAAAAGCTCCCGGCACTAAGCTCCGGCATGCTTGTATTGGCGTAGGGGGGATGGGTGGCTATGACCTGAGTAACTTTAAATCACATCCCGATGTGGAGATCGTTGCGATCTGTGACGTAGACAGCGACATCCTGAAAAAGGCAGCAGAGGGGCTTCCCGGTGTAAGAACCTATACCGATTGGCGGGAATTATTAAAAAAGGAAGCTAAAAATATTGACTCTGTGAATGTGTCCGTGCCAGATCATATGCACTTTTCGATCGCCTACCGCGCGATCAAGGCAGGTAAACATGTCTATTGTCAAAAGCCGCTGTGCCATGATGTGGCTGAAGTAAGGTCACTAACTAAAGCAGCTATCAAAGCAGGTGTTACCACTCAACTGGGTACCCAGATTGCCTCATCAGCCTGTGACCGTACAGCGGTGCAGCTGATCAAAGATGGTGTGATCGGGAAGATTAAACATGCTTATTTATGCTCAAACAGATCAGGTGCTGTGGAATTCAGGATGGTAGAGCCTCAGCCTGCACAAAACCCGCCAGCAAATTTAAACTGGGACCTCTGGCTGGGTACAGGACCGGTAAGGCCTTACGGACCAGGAATTTATCACCAGGCCAAATGGAGGTCATGGCAGGATTTTGGAACGGGATGGTCAGGAGATATTGGCTGCCATATCTTTGATGCAGTCTGGAAGGGACTGGGACTCAAAGCCCCGATATCTGTACAGGCGGAAGTTCTTCAGGCCTGGAAAAATGCTCCGGAAAAAAGAAAGGAAAACTGGCCATGGGCCGACCACATCACCTGGGTATTTCCAGGCAATACATTTACAGAATCAGACAAGCTGACTTTAGAATGGTTTGACGGCGAGATGCTTCCACCACAGGAAGTCCGTGAATTATATACTTCTGGTAAATATCCCGAAGAATGCGCCATGCTGATTGGTACAGAAGGCGCCCTGCTGATCCCTCACGGCGGAGAAAAGCCGGTATTGCTGCCGGTAGATAAATTTAAGGACAAGGAAGTACGTAAAATTGAAGGCCGCAACCATTACCACCATTTTGTAAATGCATGTTTGGGCGGAGAAAAAACAGAGTCGCACTTTGCACAATCGGGTCCGATGACCGAGGCCATCTTATTGGGTACGGTAGCGATCCGTGTCCCGGATCAGCTCCTGCAATGGGATGCCGCCAATATGAAGTTCCCCAATAACCCGGAAGCCAATAAATACTTAAAAAGAAAATATAGAAAAGGCTGGGAAATTGAAGGAGAGTTTTAATGACCATCAAAACAGGAGCGTAAAGAGATTCAAATAAAGGGCATATATTTGAGGTTACAACGATGATCAAAATGCGTAGAACCACCTTGCTTATATGCCTTTTTTATGGAACTTCCCTTATTGCCTTTGCGCAAAGAAAGACAGTTCAAAATTACGATTACAACCGTGCACCACTTTCTCCGCAAAGCTATGTGCAGCTTCCTCTTGGCAGCATCAAAGCCAAAGGCTGGTTATTAAAGCAACTGGAGCTGCAAAAAGACGGCGCTACAGGACACGCTGAGGAACTTTATCCTGAGGCAGACAACCTGGGTGCCGGTTCAGACTGGCTGGGCGGTAAAGGCTCCGGATGGGAGCGGGTACCTTATTATGTAAAGGGGCTGGTCGCACTCGCTTATACCCTGGATG
>NZ_DATHGC010000272.1:0-8518 GCF_035317785.1 Pedobacter sp.
ATGGTGGATTCGGCTACAGAATCGCTGGTCATCTTTTCCAGGTATATATTGTAAGGAATGGTTTCGTGGTGACTGAAGTCAAAGTATATTCCCAGTAAAGAGTCGGCCGGAAACTGGAGATGCACCGGAAAACCACCGTCTGTTGACTTTTTTGAATAGTTATTACTGGTTTTAGGAGTAAGAAGTTCGTAATAGGTTCTGGAAGTATTGGCACTGAGGTTTGATAACCGGGGTTTATATTCTGCCCTCCAGTCGAATATTACACCGTCTCTGATGCTGTAGTCCTGGATATTTTTGACTTCGACGAGGATAACGTCGCCAGGAGATCTGAATGTGCCTATTGCGCCATAAGGAGCGTCAGCACCATATTTCTTTTCCAGCTTTGGGATCGGCGACCAGGGCACGAGTTCGATACTGTCGTTTTTAACCACATGATATCTGTAATTGCCGATATTGGTTTTGGTAATTCCCAAAGCTACTAGTACCGCGTCTGAACTATCGGGAATGATATAACTCGGATAGACTTTGCTGATTGATTTGACCGGCGAACCGAATATATTGGCAGCAGGATCTGATTGGGCATTTATCCTACTAAAAAGGCCTATTTCATACTTTCCGGGAAAAATCTTTTTATCTTTTATTTTTGTTTCCCGCAGAAGTTGTACCCCCTCGCGAAGTGATTTATCACTTACAGTATAATAAGAAGTCAATCTGCTGTTGTGAAATCTAAAATAGCTTTCGGGCGGCTGTTTTTGTCCTGACTCCTGTGCGGTTGCTTCCGGTGTCAGGCTCCCAGTCAAGAGCAGGTATGTGAGCGTTAATAAGATTCTTAATTTCATGATGTTTAAGTATAAGCGTTAATTATTACATCACAAAAATGTATTTCCCGGCGGGAGCCTGCAATGCAGAATGAGAATTTGGCATAGATGAGCTAGAATTTGTAAATTAGTGCTTTATCTCTCAAGCTTGCTATGTACCAATCTTCAAAATTTAAAGCCAAGACCAGGCTGATGTCCTGGAGTTCATGAATAAAATCTGTCTGGCAGCGATGATCCTGATGCGCAAAAAATTGCCGGGGCAATGAAGTAAGGCTACTTATCATTGAGCTGGTAGATCCTCACCCAATCCACGTACATTTTGACTTTTCCCGTCATTGTCTTTTTAAACGCATCGAGCTGAATGCAGAGGTGATGTGGCACTTGGGGAATCGCTTTTTTATCAGTCAGGGTGTAAACGGGCTGGCCGTCTCTATATATGATTAGAGAATCCGGCGACCATTCCATTGCAATGACATGCCACTCTTTGGCATCTGCATCGTGCTGAAAGTGATGTTGTTTGTTTGTCTTGTCGTAATGAATGAAAGTATGGAATGGCTTCCTGCTGGCATTTGTTAAGGTTTCATAAATGTCATTTTCCCCATCGACAGGCCACTGTTCTGATTCAGGCCAGGTCAGAACAACTGCACTGGTTGCTGCACTTGAATCCGGTTCTGCACGTACCTTGAACTCGAATTTTCCGTATTTGTAGTTTGCACGGTGCGCCATACCTCCCGAAACCAAATTGCCATCGATCATCTCTGCAGTGACAGTAAGCAAGCCGTTCGCTACGCTAAAAGCTCCTGGCCGGCGCAAACCGTTCCTGTCATGACCGGGGCTATTGTAAGGGTTCCACTTCGTTAAGTCCAGCTTTGTGCCGTTGAAATCTTCTTTAAATACTTCTTTCCATTTGGAGCGCAAAAGATTTTGCTGCCCAGAGGCCGATAAAGAACAAACAAGCCAAAATAAAATAACACCTCTCATATCAGTCTATTTCATTTCGCTGCAGCGGCCAGCGGATATCCTTTGCCGATCCAGTCTGTTTTTAAGTTGGTACTCAGATTCAGCAAATAGGGCTTTGAAAACTTCTGTGCTTTAAGAAGCTGGAATGCAGGCCTGATATTTGGGCATTTGTCGAAAGGGCAGCAGCCACAATACACTACGATCATTTCGCCTTTTGGACTTGTCTTAAGTGCCTGAGCGAACTTTTGCAGGCTTTCTTTTTTGCTGGCCGCACCAACATTGATCGCCCCTTTGATGTCCTGCACTACCCCAATGTTGTAAATGCGTACTTTCTGATTGGTACTGATCATCTGGGCCAGTATGCCGGGCTGCAGCAGTTCATTTGCAGTCCAGGGATTGCTTTGCAACGGACCGGGATTGACGGCCTGGGCATTTGATTTGCCTGCGAAAACACAAAATAGCATGACAGCAAATGCAATATTAAACGCTAGTTTTTTCATACGATCTAAGATACGATAATTTTGAATCCTAATCAGCTAAGGCAGTTTTATCGATAATTCCAAATGTCCTCCTAAGCCAATTTCGACTATCTTTTGCAATGTAGAAAAGCGCACTTCCTTGATACTGTTCTCAATTTTTGAGATATAAGACTTGGTCGTGCCAATCCGGTCGGCCAATTCTTGTTGTGTAAGCCCTTTCTCCAGTCTGGCTTCTTGAATCAATGCACCTATCTTGAAGTTTTCATATCCAGCTTCAAGTGTATCACGTTTTTCGGTACCCACTTTGCCGTAATGCTTGTCTTTGAATTGAGCTAACGTTTGCGTTTCACTTTTTACTGTTTTCATATTCCTGCTTTAATTTTGATGCCTTCTCTATTTCTTTTTTTGGAGTCTTTTGCGTTTTCTTCTGAAAACCATTCATAATTGCCTGATCAGTGTGGTTAAGGGGTATGAGAAGCAGCAATATAAACCCATGCTGTTCTTCCGGATCTGAATGTCAGTTTTTCTCTTTTATAGGCGTCTGTCTCATAGCCGTCTGCTGCCAGCAATTCTTCATGTGTAATTTCGAAAATTACGCCGTCGATGGTATCGGTTTCCTGTTCTGAAGGGATAGCGATCAGGTGATACTCCTGCTCGCTTTTGTGGAGTACATCTTCATCTGTGATTTTGATTGTCGACAATTTATAGCCAGCCAATGTATCTTTTGAACCTTTCAGCAATCGCCCGAATGTTTCCAGCTGTACTTTATCTTTTTGAAGTGTTCCGTAAGAGAATAGGTATTCATTCATAGTTTATAAGGGTTTAACTCAACAAATATAAAATCATTATTTTTCTCTAAAACAAAAGCCCTGAGTTTCCCCAGGGCTTTGCCAGTTTATTTTATGGAATTATGATTTTATGCTTCTCACGGTGGTATTGCCGCCTCCGTCCAGTGTCAGGTTAACCGGCTTGTTGCTGGTCCAGGAACCTTTGGTAAAATCGGGTATGTCCACACTTGATGATCGCTTGGCAACAGATTTTTCACTCAAGGGAAGAATACAGCTCCATGCTGCTGCGTCGTACACATCCTGATCTAATGGAAGTCCGTTTCTCAGGCAATCTATCAGGCGCCAGTCCATGATAAAGTCCATACCTCCATGGCCGCCGACTTTTTTAGCGATATCACCAACATGCTTGATGAGTGGTGGTGTGTGGGTTTCATATAATTTCTTTAAATCTGCTTCTTTTACCAATTCTTCACCAAAAGATATGCGTTCAGGATCAGGCCATTTGCTGGCAAAACCCTTTGTTCCGCTCAGCAGGTGTATTCTGGAATAGATCCTCGGCGAGGTAACATCGTGCTGAATCATCATCGTCTTTCCTTTGGCAGTCCTGACTGTTGTCGTATTCATATTGCCACGGTATTTTTTGCCCACAAACTGGTTGTAGAACTCATCTGTCTTTGCCCTTTCTTCGGCTTCTTTTCCCATTTGGAAATCATTGCTGGACATGGACACCAGGTAGTCCATTTTGTCTCCCCGGTTGATGTCCAAACATTGCGCAATCGGTCCCAGACCGTGCGTAGGATACAAGTTCCCGCTGCTGCCTATATTCTGTTTCAGTCTCCACATGTCGTAGTAACCTTTTTTATTAAAATTGAGATCCAGCAGGTTGTGGATGTATGCGCCTTCTGCGTGAACCAGCTCGCCAAACAAGCCCTGACGGGCCATATTTAAGGTCAGCATTTCAAAAAAGTCATAACAGCAGTTTTCTAGCATCATGCAGTGCTTGCGGGTCTTTTCTGATGTTTCCACCAGCTGCCAGCATTCATCAATGGTTAGCGCCGCAGGAACTTCTGTTGCCACATGTCTGCCGTGTTCCATGGCATAAACTGCTATCGGGGTATGCAGGTACCAGGGTGTACAGCTGTAGATCAGATCCAGGTCTTCTTTCTCGATCATTTCTTTCCAGCCGTTTTCGCCTGAATATTCCTTTGCCTTGGGCAGTCCTTTATCTGTTAAATATTTTTGTGCTTTCGTTGCCCGTTCAGGAAGCTTGTCGCAAAGTGCTTTAATTTCTACCCCTTCTATCATTGACATTCTGCTCACTGCGCCGGGGCCCCTCATCCCGAGTCCAATAATGCCGATCCTTACTTTGTCAATCTTGGGTGCAGCGTACCCGCTCATATTAAATCTTGGGGCACTGCCACGATGGTCTGCTGCTGATGGCGTTTCTTCTCTATTTATGCTTTCCGTTGCAAAAGAAGGCAGACCTACGGCCATGGCGCTTGTTCCTAAGGCAAGCTGCTGTAAAAATTTTCTGCGGTTTGGTTTCATTTTATGAGTTTTGGTTGTTAAAAATAATATTGGGGGTCTGTTTAGTTAACAGATTAAAACTATTAAATAAAAAACCATTACCCGAATGAAATGACGCACAAACGTTTGCGTGAATTTACGGCTAGCGTGTTGCCAGTATGAATAATCTTGGAAACGGCAGTAAAACACTTCCATCAGCATACACAGGATAAGCGCTTTCAATTGCGGCGGTGTAGGCATCCAGGTAGGCAGCTTGCTCGTCTGCATCTAAAGGATCAAGAAACGGACGCAGCCCGGTTGCTTTGAACCATTCTACGATTGCATTTGTGCCTCCTGCCAGCGGGTGATAATAGGTAGTCCGCCAAATGTCAAGCGAAACGGTTTCGGGCTTCAGGATTTGATAGTACCAGTCCGGGCTTTGGCGCGCAACTCTTTCTGCTGCATATTCAATTTTTTTTGCCCAGGGACCTTCTGTGGCGGTTGTACGCATTAAGCGGTGCGTCGGCTCATTGAAATTGTCAGGCATCTGCACCGCAAGGCTCCCGCCTTCAGTTAATTTTGTAATCAGTCCGGGGAACAGGTGCGCATGATCTGGCACCCATTGCAGCGCGGCATTGGCCAAAATGATGTCATACTGCGCTTCAGTTTGCCAGGTCGAAATGTCGGCAACTTCAAAAGAAATGCCGGGTATTCTTTTGCGGGCTGCGCTGATCATGTCTGGAGAACTATCGATACCAGAGATCAAGGCGTCCGGATATTGATGACGGAGCAGTTCGGTTGAGTTTCCAGGGCCGCATCCGATGTCAATTGCCTTCTTTATCTGCACTGTTGGTATATGGGCAAGCAAATCTTTGACCGGCCGGTTGCGTTCATTTTCAAATTTAGTGTATTGTTCTGCAGACCAGGTGTCGGCTTTGCTTTTCTCAGGCAGCTTCATGATGATTATATTATTACTAAATTACGCATATATTGCAGCAAAATCAATAATCATGTATACTTATAAGCTCTCACTGGACGACATCTTAAATCCACTGCTTTACGATATCTCTACCAATGAAAAGAAAATTGCGAAAAGGAAGAGGTCCTTTTGGTATATTATTGCGATGACTGCCTTAATTGGCATCGGAGGATTTGTGTTTGAGGACCTTTTTATTGGCACCACCTTCCTGGGCATTGCTGCATTATATCTGTTTTTTGGCAATTGGTATACCAGGCTTGCTTACAAAAGAGCGCTAAGAAGGTCTATCAGAAAAAACTATTCTTCATTAGCCGGCTCCCCTATACGACTGAAAATCAATGATGACCATCTATACATTGACACGGAAAGTGGTGATGCCAGTTATCTGTTCTCTTCATTTATAACAGTTACTGAGACCTACGCCTATTTCATGACCAGGCTCGATAATGACCAGGTCCTGGGCATCCCAAAATTCAGTACTGAACTGGAACGGGGCATTAAAAAAATGATCACCGATCATGACATCCCTTACCGCGAACATCCAGACTGGAAATACTGACATTTGATTCATTGCTTCAAGGGATTTCCATAACTTTAATTTTTTGTCAAAGTTGGGAACTCTCATAAAAAAACTGTTAAGACTTACGCTGAAAAGCATTTACCTAAGCTGAGAGATCACCTGGTCAAGGTTGAAAAATTGATTAAATAGAAATGCGAAGATGGATCCTGCTTAATGCCCCATCCATCACCATAACATCATAATATCACTCATTGCTTTGCTTATCAAAACCATGCCCTTATTTTTGCGCTATGAAAGTTGACATCTGGTCGGACGTGCGCTGCCCGTTCTGTTATATAGGAAAAAGGAAATTTGAAACCGCTCTTGCTCAGTTTGAGCACAAAGATCAGGTTGAAATAGAGTGGCACAGCTTTGAACTGGACCCGAATGCGGAAACCAGGCCAGATGTAAATCCAGTAGACTACCTGGCAGACCGTTATGGCAAGCCCCGGGAGTGGGCAGAAGAAATGCATGAAAATGTGACCCAGACCGCAGCAGAGGTTGGACTGAGGTTTAACCTTGGCATTTCGGTGGTGGCCAATTCTTTTGACGCACACCGTCTCATCCAGCTGGCCAAAACCGGGGGGCTTGGTGATGCGATCGAGGAACATCTTTTTGAAGCTTTTTTCACAAGGGGCAAAGACATCAGCGATCATCAGACTTTAGTGGAAATAGGTACAGCTGCCGGACTGGACAAAATCACTGTAGAAACAATGCTGCGCAGCACTGATTTTACAGATGAAGTACGTGAAGATGAGCAAACGGCACAGCAAATCGGTGTGAGGGGTGTTCCATTTTTTGTTTTCAACCAGAAACTTGCTGTATCTGGCGCACAACCGCCTGAAACATTTCTGGGTGCGATGCAGCAAGCATGGGCAGGTTAATTCCTGAACAGGCTATGTCCTTATAAAAAGGCCATAGCCTGAGGCATAGTATTTTAAGCTTGTGCGGGAATATGCAGTTTCTTGTAGCTGTAGTAAGAGGCGGCCAACAGCAGTAGAAAGACAACCGGCATGATGCGGGCTGAAACCGGATCACCTGACATCGTATGTGCAACTAAGGCAGAAACGAAAGTGATGCCGAAACCGGCATAAGCCCATTCTTTGAAACGTGATGCTACAGGCGCAAGCAATAGTAAAGCCCCTATGATTTTGGCAACTGCCAGTTCTACCCTGAAATAAGCGGGAAAGCCCAGGTGTTGAAATGCCTGGTCCATCATTGGTTCTGTCAAATAAGCGTAAGCGGAATAGATCATCATTAATGCTACGATAGCTGTACTTGCCCAATAGCTAATTTTAATTGTTTTCATTGTATAAATCTGCTTTTAATTAATCTGGAAATCCCTTGTGATTTTCCGGTACAAACCTCGCTATATTCACTATCAAAAACATACTACTATCCCAAAGGATACCAGTATCCTTTGGGATAGTTCTTATCTTTGCACCTATGGAAACTGAAGATATTGTCCATACTCCTGAAGTCTGTAACCGCCATGTTATTGCGGTAAGGGATGCTTTGTATGTATTAAACGGCAAATGGAAATTGCCACTGATCATTGCCCTGAGCGATGGCCCAAAACGCTTTAATGAAATTCAGCGTTCCCTGGTCGATATCAGCCCCAAGATCCTTTCCAAAGAGCTAAAGGAACTGGAGCTTAATGAATTTGTTGAGCGCAAGGTGTTTTCGACAACCCCGGTAACGGTTACCTATGAGCTCACCCCCTACAGCAAAACATTAGACAAAGTGATGGATGAATTGAGGAGCTGGGGTGAACTCCACCGGCAAAAAATTGTAGCCAGCAGAAAAAGTAAGTTATCATAAGGATTTTCTTATATTTATAAAGGACTAACCGCTAATACATTTATTCGATTCTTATGCGCAGAATATCAAATTACCTTCTAACAGTACTTGTGTTGGCATTTACTGCGATAATCATTATGGCTTTTACCTCAAAAAACGAGAAATGGAAAACAGGCATCGCACTGTATTCTTTTAACCGGCATCCCTTCAGTAAAGCCCTTTCTTTATCAAAAGAATCTGAGGTAAAGTTTGTAGAAGGCTTTTCATTTCACAACATGGGAGCAGATTTTGACAACAAAACAATGGGCGCCCTGGATGCAGGCGGAATTGCGTTAATGAAAAAAATGCTGACGGACAATGGCCTCTCCATGTCGTCTATATATGTTTCAGATGCAAAGAATGCTGCTGAATGGAAGAAGTTTTTTGACATGGGCCGTGAGCTCGGTGTAAAATACCTTGTTTGCGAACCGGCCAAATCGCAGTGGAATACGATAGACAGTCTGGCAGGAATCTACAACATCAAAATAGCCATTCACGAGCATAAAAAAGGAAGCAGCATCTACTGGCACCCGGACTCAGTGCTGGCAGCAATCAAAGGCCATAAAAACATCGGAGCCTGTGCTGATCTG
>NZ_DATHGC010000273.1:0-23363 GCF_035317785.1 Pedobacter sp.
TTTTGCATGTTCTTTATTGTTTTTTATTTTAACATCAGATGGCTAAACGGGATTCTGCTTTCCATACGTTTTACGCGCAGGTATAAGAAATTCTACAGTATTCTGGCAAGGTATAAAAAGAGAGAGCTTCTGAAAATTTTATTGTTTTGCCTGGCCAGATATGCGGTCTTCAGTACCCAGTATTTTATATTGTTCCACTGGTTAATCCCCGAGATTCACTATCTGGACATCCTGATGATGGTGAGTATATTGTTTTTTGTCCAATCGACCCTACCCTCTCTTGATCTTTTTGATATAGGTGTAAGAAGTGTAACGGCCTCTTATTTTTTTAGTTCGGTGACGACTCAGGATGTGGCGGTCATTGCATGTACAGCCAGTATCTGGCTGGTAAATATTATAATTCCTGCTATATTAGGCACTTATTTCGTTTCTAAACTCAATTTTTTTGGAAATCTTCAGCGTAGTTAGTTTTATAGCCTGTTTTTTGACGGTCTTATACGTAATAGTTGTGCTTGCATTTGTAAGAGGCTGGTATAAGCTCAGCAATTTTAAGCCTGGCTTAAAAGGGGGCCGAACAGCTGTTTCAATAATAGTAGCTGCGCGTAATGAAGAAAATAACATCTCAAAAACATTGGATGACTTGCTTGCGCAAAGCTACAATAAAGGACTGACGGAGATCATTTTTATAGATGACCATTCCACAGACCGCACTGCCGAAATTATCGGGTCATATAGTGGACATGGTGTTAAGCTGATCAGTCTCAATGAAGACAAAGCATTAAATTCCTATAAAAAGAAAGCAATTCAGACCGCGATCGGACAGTCCAATGGCAAATTGATCATTACGACGGATGCAGATTGCAGGATGGGTCCGCGGTGGCTGCAAACCATCGTCTCGTTTTATGAAGAAAAACAGCACAAAATGATCTCCTCTCCGGTGACATTTTTTGAAGAAAAGAATTTTTTTGAAAAAGCGCAGTCTCTGGAGTTTTTATACCTGATCGGGCTGGGCGCCTCCACTATAGGAAATAAAAAACCTTCGACTTGCAATGGAGCTAATCTAGCCTACGAAAAAGAAGCGTTTTATGAGGTTGGAGGATTTAAGGGTATAGACGACCTCGCATCGGGAGACGATGAGCTGCTGCTGCATAAAATTGCCGCCCGGTTTGACAACAATATTGGTTTTTTAAAGAACGAAGATGCAATAGTGTTTACACACGCCAAGTCGACACTTAAGGAATTCATCCAGCAAAGGAAACGCTGGGCTTCCAAAAGCACACGTTATAAAAATAAGTCGATTATTGTTCTGGGCATATGTATCTGGGCATTTAATCTAACCATTCTTATAAACATTGGTGCCGGGTTATTTAATGACTTTTACCTGAAGCTTGCACTTGTACAGCTGTTCACCAAGATGCTTGTTGAGCTGATATTTTTAAAAGGCGTGACGGGTTTTGCGGGGAGAACAAAGCTGTTGATATTATTGCCTGTGCTAAATATATTGCACATTATATATATTGTATACATTGGGATTGCAGGTAACTCCGGAAAATACAACTGGAAAGACAGAATGGTAAAATAGAGGTATGAATAACAGTCCTTCACAAAAGATATGGAAAAGGTTTAAAGCAAATAAGCTTGCTTTTGGCGGGTTGCTGTTTATTTTGCTGTTGCTGCTTGCGGGAGTCTTAGGCTATCTGATCATTCCGGACCAGACACCTTATGCAAATACCATGCATTTGCAGCTCACCAATAAGAAGCCGGGAAGAACATTTCAATTTCTGATCATCAGCAGGAATGAAAATATAAAAGAAACCGGCTTTTTAGAAAAAATGCTGTACGGACAGGAAGCCAATTTTAAAAGCATTCCCGTAACTTCCTACAGGGAGAAAAGGAATATAGTGTATGCCCGGGAGTATATAGGTGATGATGAACAGGCCGAAGAAACCGCTTACCCACTGGTAAATGGTGCAAACAGGTACAGCCGGACCTTTTGGATGGGTACAGATATTTATGGCAGGGATTTGTTTAGCCGGCTGGTTTTGGGCATTCGTGTGTCGCTGTCGGTCGGGTTAATAGCCGTCTTGATCTCTCTGCTCATAGGGGTCAGCCTGGGTGCTTTGGCAGGATATTTTGGAGGAAAAACTGACGCTGCGATCAGCTGGTTTATGAACGTAATCTGGTCGCTGCCTTCTCTTTTGCTGGTCATTGCCATATCTTTTGCGCTTGGAAAAGGCTTCTGGCAGATATTTATAGCAGTGGGTTTATCGACCTGGGTGGACGTAGCGAGATTGGTGCGCGGGCAAGTGATGGCCTTAAAAGAAGTCGAGTTTGTAGAAGCCTCAAAGGCGCTTGGATATTCTACTTCGAGAACCATCATCAAACATATTTTACCTAACATAGCAGGGCCCATACTGGTTGTGGCATCGGCCAACTTTGCGTCTGCTATACTCCTGGAAACAGGGCTTAGCTTTTTAGGATTTGGCGCTCAGCCACCTATGCCGAGCTGGGGAGGTATGATTAAGGAACATTACGGATATATTGTCATGGACGCCGCATACCTTGCTGTATTACCCGGACTGGCAATTATGCTCACTGTGTATGCGTTTAATTTATTGGCGATAGGTTTGAGAGATGCTTTTGATGTCAAGTCTCAAAATATTTCTGTTTAGCCTTGCTTTAATATAATGATTAACTTTGCTGCCGTATGCTGCTAAACTGTTATCAAACTGAATTTTTGGAAGCCGGCTGTGATGAAGCAGGTCGGGGCTGTCTCGCAGGACCTGTTTTTGCGGCAGCTGTGATATTGCCTCCTGATTTTGTAGCGGGGGAGCTGACGGACTCTAAAAAGCTTACCTACAAGCAGCGCAGTACGCTGAGGCTGATCATAGAAAAAGAAGCAATAGCTTGGGCAGTAGCAGAAGTCGACAATATTGAAATTGACAGGATCAATATATTGAACGCGTCTTTTTTGGCGATGCACCGTGCAGTAGAGAAGCTAAGTATACAGCCGCAATATTTAAGCATTGATGGAAACCGCTTTAAAGCCTATCCGAATATTCCTCATTCCTGCATTATCAAGGGTGACGGCAAATACCTCAATATAGCAGCGGCCTCTGTTTTGGCAAAAACCCACCGTGACGAGTTCATGGAAACGCTGTCCGGTCAATACCCTCACTATCAATGGCACCAAAATAAAGGCTACCCCACAATAATACACAGAACAGCGGCGCTGGAGCATGGATTGTCACCTTTTCACCGCAAAACCTTTTCAATTACCAACCCTCAATTAACGCTGTTTTCGGAAACTGAAGCATAATTAGTATTTTCACAGTATTGAAAACATTAATTATTACAAGCAGAGTTCCTTTCCCGGTAAATAGCGGGTATCCCATCGTAGTTTACAATACTATGAAGGGATTGCTGCGGCTTGGTGTTGACATTACCTTGTTTAGCATTAACCCCAGCAAGCACAGGGTGGATGTTGATGACATTTATGACCCGGTATTTGACAATATTAAATTTTACTCGTTCAGTCTGGATACAGAAGTGAACATCTGGGGCGCTTTTTTTAATATATTCTCCAACCAGTCCTATAACGTTTCCCGTTACTATGACGATGAAGCGGCAAAGCTCCTGGAAGAGGTGCTTAAAGAGAACGAATTTGACATCATTCAGTTTGAAGGCCTGTTTATCGTTCCTTACCTGGATATTGTGAAGGCGAACAGCAAAGCCAAAATTATATACAGGGCGCACAATATTGAATTTGATGTTTGGGAACGCATCGCAATGACCGAAAGCTTTACACCCAGGAGAAGGTATCTTCAGTTCCTGGCCCGCAGGCTGAAGGTTTATGAAACAGAACAGATCAACCGTTTCCATCAGATCTTTGCCATCAGTGAACAGGACAGACAGAGTATCGTACGGTTTGGCGGTCAGGCCAGTATAGAAGTTTTTCCTGTGGCTTTGGACTTTGACAAATATGTAAGTGATGCTTCAAAAACAAGTTTTCCGACCCTGTTCCATTTAGGAGCTATGGACTGGCGTCCGAATAAAGAGGGATTGGAGTGGTTTTTAGACGAAATATGGCCCGATATCGAGAAGCTGAGCAGTGAATTGCGCTTTTACATTGCAGGCAAAAATATGCAGCGGGAATTCTTTGAATACGATTCGGAGAATCTTGTTGTAGAAGGGGAGGTTTTCGATGCTGTCGAATTTATCAATTCAAAAGCCATTATGATCGTACCGCTGCTTTCTGGAAGCGGGATGCGTGTTAAGATCATTGAAGGAATGGCCATGAGCAAATGCATCATCGCCACAAGTATGGCAGCCGAGGGTATCAAATGCATGCACGACAAGGATATTCTGATCGCTGATACTGCCGATGAGTTTTACAGGGCAATACTCAAGTGCATCACAAATCCAAATAAGTGGCGCGAGATAGGAGAGAATGCCAGGAGAACGGTCGAAAGGGACCACGACATTTCATCCATTTCCCAAAGAATGCTCAATATCTATCAGAAATTACTTAGTGCATAAATTTTATGTACTTTTGCCCACGTTTTTACAGACCGACAATATGAAGAATACCGCATTAACAGAAAAACACTTTTCGCTGGGCGCTAAAATGGTGCCATTCGCAGGTTATAATATGCCTGTTCAATACGAAGGCATAAATGCAGAACATGCAACAGTAAGAAATGGTGTTGGTGTATTTGATGTAAGCCACATGGGCGAATTTATCCTGAAAGGGGAAAATGCTCTGGACCTGATCCAGCGTGTGACCAGCAATGATGCATCAAAATTATACGACGGTAAAGTGCAGTATTCTTGTCTTCCAAATGAAGAGGGCGGGATAGTAGACGATCTGCTGGTCTACCGCATAGATGAAAAGACCTATATGCTGGTCGTAAATGCTTCTAATATAGAAAAAGACTGGAACTGGATCCAGCGATATAACACCAATGGAGTGGAGATGCACAACATTTCTGACAAAACCTCATTGCTCGCGATACAAGGCCCCAAAGCCGCAGAAGCATTACAAACCTTAACCGGAGTTGATCTCGCTTCTATGGAGTATTACAGCTTCGTAAAAGGCAAGTTTGCCGGTATTGATAATGTGGTGATATCTGCTACAGGTTATACCGGTGCCGGCGGATTTGAAATTTATTTTGACAATGAACATGCGGTTGCTATATGGGACGCTATATTTTCCGCAGGTTCGTCCTTAGGCATCAAACCTATAGGTTTAGGCGCCCGTGATACTTTACGTTTGGAGATGGGATTTTGCCTGTATGGCAATGACATCGACGATACGACATCACCTATTGAGGCCGGCCTGGGATGGATTACCAAGTTCAGTAAGAAATTTACCAATTCAGAAGCCTTGCTTGCGCAAAAAGAAGCTGGTATAAAAAAGAAGCTGGTAGGTTTTGAGATGGTCGAAAGAGGCATCCCCCGTAACGATTATGAGATCGTTGATGCGGAAGGAAATGGCATAGGGAAAGTAACTTCCGGTACCCAGTCACCTTCTTTACAGAAAGCGATCGGTATGGGCTATGTTGCAAAAGGATTTGACAAAGAAGGAACGGAGCTGTACATCAATATCCGCAATACAAAGATCAAAGCCAGAGTTGTTAAATTTCCTTTCTACAAATAATAGCATTCCATAAGCTGCCCATGCACAAGCGTATAGAAGTTTGTTTAACTCCGGCGTTGCTCCACCTCTATGACATCAGCAATAGCATTGTGGTCGTTATAGATGTGCTGAGGGCTACCTCATCTATGGTCTATGGAATCGACAACGGTGCCACTGCGATCATACCTGTTGCTCATGTCGAGGATTGTCTGGCCTATTTCGGTAAAGGATTTTTGCTGGCTGCAGAACGCGACGGATCTGTGGTCGAGGGTTATGATTTTGGCAATTCTCCGTTTTCGTATACTAAGGAAAAGGTAGCCGGTAAAACGGTAGTGCTGACTACGACAAATGGCACAAAAGCGCTGCACATGGCGAGAGAAGCGGCAAATCAGGTGGTGATCGGTTCTTTTCTGAATTTACAGGCTTTGTGCGACTGGCTTAAAGTACAGGATAAAAGTGTGCTGCTCCTTTGCGCGGGCTGGAAGGATCAGTTTAACCTCGAGGACACATTATTCGCAGGAGCTGTAGTTGCTGAACTGAGGAAGGACTTTACCCATTTCGATGATTCTTCAGTTGCAGCAGAAGACCTGTATCAGCTTGCGAGAAATGACCTGAGGACCTACATCCGCAAATCTTCACACAGTTACAGGCTGGCACTGCTTAATATAGAAGAGGATGTGAGGTTCTGTTTGCAGCTAAACATCTGCAAGTCTATACCAGTACTTGAAGGGGACGCACTGGTCGCATTAAACCTGAATCCCTGATTTTATCCGGCTAATTAGATTTAGGTTTATATTTGGAAAGGTTCAGGATCTTTTGGGAGTCCCTTTCTCCCATTAACTGAGCCAGTGTTACTTCTTTGTTTTCCTGCATGTATTTTCTTACGATCTGCCATCCGGTCCAAACACCAAGTTTAGGTGCTGATTCAGTCCTTTCTCCCAATCCGGGTGTAAAAGGGCCATCGCTCAACAGCACTTGTATTGCCTGATAGTCGGTTTCAAACAGCAGGTTGCTCTGCAGGTAATAGCCCCAGATGTCACCTTCAAAATGCTTGCACCAATCCAGTTGTTTGGTGGTGTATCCAATCTTTACAGAATCAGGAACATCATCCGGCAGCACCTGGTCCATGAAATAGAGGACCTTTCCGTTATGGATCATTTTCGCAAGCAGTGTCCGGTCTTCATCTCTTTCCGGAAACAGGTCTTCACGGATATAAGTTTCTGCAACGCGGGGCACCAGGTATTCCGGCGCAAAACGACGTGACAGATAAGTGGGGACACTTCGTACTATGGCTTTATAAAATTTACTGTCCTTGCCCAGAAACATATCCAGACCTATACCCAGGTAATCATCACCAACGGGAGTTTGTACTGCAAAACCTGAAACAAAATAAATGAAGCGGGGCACTTTAGCCTGAGGGTAATAATATTTAATGTATTTGAAGGTCTGACTGATCTGTTTGTCGAAAGGTGAAAGATCTTTGAACACACTGTCCACCTCCTTTTGCAGATCTGAATAGGCCTGGTCTTTATACATCATTTCGGCAATTTTCAGGGTGGTGTATTCCGGGGTGCCAACCATTCTGTGCGCAAAATCCTCATAGAACTTCCCGTATTTTATATTCAGCAACGAATCGGTTAGCTTAAGGGCGATAGATTTTCCCGCATAGAGATCTTTGTCAAATCTTTCAGTTTTGACCTCAAGATGTATATCACTAACATCGGGTTTAGTATTTTGCCGGCAGGAAACCAGTAAAACAGACTGCAAAAAAAAAGCGATCACAAACAGAAAAAATAGATAGCTTTGACGGAATTTTACGTTGTGTATCATTAGAAACAAATATATGAAAAGAACTTTTATCGGGCTGCTGCTTTCGTTTTTTGCCGGTAGCGTATTCGGTCAGGATGCCGGACGTTCTTATGGTTTTAGGCTGGGGCTAACTGCACATCCGAATTTCGGATGGGTAAAGCCTCAGGTTGGTAAAAGCAATAGTGTGGCTCTGGGTTTTGCCTATGGCCTGCTTGCCGATTTTAATTTTACGGAGAATTATAGCTTTTCAACCGGACTGACGATTACGACCATCAATGGTAAAAGTACGGAGGTGATGACCATGCCTTCACTTTCCTCTCAGTTCCCCGATCCCAATCCTACACAGGTTCCGGTAGAGCTCAAGTATAAATTGCAGTATATTGAGTTGCCGCTTACACTCAAGCTAAGGACAGTAAAGATTGGCCAGGTCCGCTGGTACGGGCAGTTTGGACTTTCTAATGACTTCAACATAGGAGCCAGGCAAGATGGAGACCTGTCAGGGAAATCTGATTACAGGGACCTGAACGTCTCGGACGACATTAAATTTTACAGGGCCGGTCTTCTTCTGGGCGCAGGCGGTGAGTTTGACCTGAATGGCCAGACCAGCATTACTGCCGGACTGACCTTCAACAACGGGTTTACCGACATCACCACTGATAAAGATACCAGTGTACGCAACCACTACCTCGGCATAAATTTTGGTGTTTTCTTTTAACTGAACTTTTTACTAATGAAAATTGCACTTGCTCAGCTCAATTACCACATCGGAAATTTTGAATTTAATACTCAAAAGATCATAGACAATATTCGGCTGGCGAAAGATCAGGGCGCTGACCTGGTGGTGTTTGCTGAACTGGCCATCTGCGGTTATCCGCCACGTGATTTTCTTGAATTCGAAGAATTCGTTGATTTGTGTGAAGATGCTGCACAAAAGATCGCAGAACAATGTCAGGACATTGCATGCATAGTCGGACTGCCTGTAAAGAATACTGTGCTGGCAGGAAAAGACCTGTACAATGCCGCTTATTTCATCGAAAATGGCGAAGTCAAATCCATCGTAAAAAAGGCATTGCTGCCCAACTATGACGTGTTTGATGAATACCGCTATTTTGAGCCGGCTACTCAGTTTGAATGCATAGCATTTAAGGGGCAGAAAATCGCACTGACGATCTGTGAGGACCTTTGGAACATCAACAACAATCCGCTGTATGTTTCCAATCCAATGGATGAACTGATCCGCCAGCAGCCTGATCTCATGATCAACATCGCGGCTTCGCCATTTTCTTATTTGCACGACGAAGAAAGAGTGGTCGTCCTGGCGGATAATGCCAGGAAATACCAATTGCCTTTGCTGTATGTAAACCAGGTCGGCGCGCAGACCGAGATTATCTTTGACGGTGGATCACTGGTGTTTGATAAGTCCGGAAATGTGCTTGATGAAATGCCTTATTTCAAGGAAGAACTGCGTATTTATGAAATAGCAGGAAACACCATAACGGGATATGCTCCTATATCTCGCCCTCATGTTCCGGATATAGAACAGATTCACGATGCGCTGATACTGGGCATTAAAGATTATTTTTCAAAATCCGGCTTTACCAAAGCGGTATTGGGCTTGTCAGGAGGGATAGATTCAGCAGTCGTATGTGCATTGGCCTGCCGGGCGCTGGGCCCTGAGAATGTCATGGCCGTATTGATGCCATCTAAATATTCATCAGATCACTCCATAAAAGACGCTTTAGACCTGGTCGAAAACTTTGGCTGTAAGCATCAGATCATTGCGATAAAAGAAGTTGCAGACGCATTTGACCATATTATGGCTCCTGCTTTTAGCGGGCAACCCTTTAACCTTACTGAAGAGAATATCCAGGCCCGGTGCAGGGGTGTCATTGTAATGGCGATGTCCAATAAGTTTGGTTACATTTTGCTGAATACTTCCAATAAAAGTGAATGCGCTGTAGGATATGGTACGCTCTATGGCGACATGTGCGGCGCCATTGGCGTGATCGGCGATGTCTACAAGACCCAGGTATACCAACTGGCCGGTTACATCAACAAAGATCAGGAGATCATCCCGCTGAACTCCATCGTTAAACCGCCTTCGGCGGAACTCAGACCCGGACAAAAAGATTCAGATTCCCTTCCGGAGTATGATGAACTGGACAAGATCTTATTTCAGTATATTGAACAAAAACAAAGCTCAACGGCTATCATAGCGATGGGATTTGATGAGGCATTGGTAAGACGCGTCATCAAAATGGTGAACACGGCGGAGTTTAAACGTTACCAGACCCCACCGATCTTGAGGGTTTCCCCCAAAGCATTTGGCATGGGCCGAAGAATGCCTATAGTGGGAAAGTATTTGTCCTAAAACCGTTTCTTAACCTGCATGCCTGTTTTGATCTTATGATATGGAATGATCAATGCAAGCAGAATACCCAGAACAGACAGGATCATCGGAATGAAATCGCCATGCTTTACGTAAAAAGTAAGCTCGTCATTCAGATTGATATCTGCCTTGAGCGCGTCCCTCGTCCACCATTTACTCTGCTGTAAAATGTCTCCTTTTTGATCAATGAAACAGGAAATGCCGGTATTGGCCGACCTGACCACATAACGGCGCGTTTCGATCGCACGCAGTTTTGCATAGAGCAGATGCTGGTCCTTGCCCGAAGTATTGCCCCACCAGCCGTCATTGGTAATGATGGCGATGAACTGTGCGCCGTTCTTAACGGCGGTCCCGATCCAGCCGCCCCATAAGGATTCATAGCAAACCACCGGAGCTGCGCCAATACCACTGTAAGAATAAAACACTCCCGGCTGTTTTTGCGAGCCATAGCCGCCCACCGAACCTCCAAATCCTTCAAAGACAGGCCCCAATACAGAAAGTGCGGCAGGGAAAGGCATTTTTTCTACACCGGGCACTAATTTAGACTTGTGGTAAAACTGTACATTAGCCGAGTTCTCTATTTGTATTGCGGCATTAAAGACATCTATATAAGTGCTGTTGTCGTATTTTCTGGCAGACGGGCTTTGCTTACCACTATAGAACTTTCTACTCTCTATGCCACTAATAATGCTTCCGTTCTTGTACTTTTCCAGAAAATGCTGTGCAGTCAGAAACTCAGAATTGCTTCGGATCCTGTCTTCGTCTGCATAATTTGGAATCGCTGTTTCCGGCCATATAAAATATTCGGTGTTCGGCTGCGCAACGGAGTCTGAAAGCCGGGTTAACATATTAAGCTGCTGAGCGGAGGAAAGACTGCCGAATTTATCATAAGGATCTATATTTGGCTGAACGGTCACTACATTCACGGGCACCTTTTTTTCAGTATACCGATAGTATATGCCCAAGGACAGGCCGGCAGGAAGAATAATGAATAGCACCCAGACCAGCGAATACCTGAACCTGCTGTGTGCCGGCAGCTTTTGTTTGAAACTTTTATAAGCTTCGAATGCAAGAATATTACTGACCAGGATCCATACGGAGCCTCCATATACCCCTGTGTATTCATACCATTGCACAATCTGATGCATGCCCGAAAGACCATTACCAAGTGTCATCCAGGGGAAAGCGAGTTCCCAGGTTTGATGCAGGAATTCCATAGCCACATAAAAGCAGATCAACCCGAGGTAAGCGAGGTATTTATTGACTACCAGGTTCAGCCTGTAATACAGCCAAAATGCAAAAGTCATCAGCAAGGCCCCAAGCCCAAAAGGGATGAGCGACACAAAGAAGGCGGGAACCGGATCATTTACAGCACTAATGGCATTGTATACCCAATAGATGCTGGCCGTGTTCCAGATCAGGAAAGTCAATCCGGCGGTCAGAAACACACGCCTGCCTTTTTTTACAAGGTCACCCTCTTGTATTCGCGCTAATGCGATCAGCAGCGGGACAAGTCCAATCAGCAATAATAGTGTGGTATAAGGAATGGGCGGCCAGGCCAGCCAGAGGATAAACGCACTGGTTAAAGCAAGAAGAGCGGTGTTTTTAGAAGATTTCATCAAGCAATGCTATAAGCTGTCCAAAATATCAGCCTTCTTCGCCTCGTATTCCTCCTGGGTGATCAGGTGTTTGTCGTACAATGTTTTGAGCTTCCTTAATTTCAGCGTAGTCTCATCTTCAGGCTCTTCCACCGGTGCAGGACGAACAAAAGGCTTTTCTTCAACAGGTTCTGCAGACAGGGTATTCACCGTTACCGGAGAAGTTGAAGAACGTCTTTCATCGAGATCTTCCAGTCTTTGCTGTTCCTTAAAGTCTTCCAATTGTTCATACGCAGCCTGGTAGAGTTTGCGCGCCTGCACTTTTGGAATGTATTCCGTGATGATGTTCTCTCCGTGCAGCGGTACGCAAATAAATTTAGAGCCAAATATTTCCTCTTTGAAAGAAACTTCCTTGATGCTCTTCCAGGAAATGTCTTTGAAGTTCATGGTGAAGCCAAGATTGCCCGGGGTGCAATAAAATATGCGTTTTGTACTCACCGCAATGCAGTCCGGTAACAGGTTTACAGCCGGCCGCTTTTGTACAGCAAGGTAGATCAGTTCCTCGCTCGCTGTCAGCATATCATTCAGCTTGCCCAAAACCTTTTCTACAGCTTTCGGATCTTGTTCATCACTTAAAAATCTATCTATTAAATTCATGTTGTCTCTTTTATCTTGTTTATCAAAAACTGCACCCAATTAATCCCGGTCGTATTTTGTTTTCTTTTTTACCTCTTCAGCTCCGGCAATACAAATTACGAATTCCCCCTTTAATATATTGTTTTCAAAATGTGATTTTATCTCTGTCAAAGTGCCTCTAACCGTTTCTTCGTACAACTTGGTGAGTTCCCGGCTAACGGAGGCCTGTCTGTCGGGGCCCATGTACTGTACAAATTCTTCCAGTGTCTTCAGCAAACGGTGCGGACTTTCGTACAGGACAATGGTTCTCTCTTCTTCAGCCAGCTTTTTAAATCTGGTCTGCCGGCCCTTCTTTACCGGGAGGAATCCTTCAAATACAAAACTGTCGGAAGGCAGTCCGGAGTTGACGAGTGCGGGGACAAATGCTGTGGCCCCAGGAAGGCATTCCACCTGGAGATCGTTCTTTATCGCTTCTCTGACCAGGAAGAACCCGGGATCAGAGATTGCCGGGGTTCCAGCATCAGAGATCAGCGCTACATTTTTACCCTCCTTCAAAAATTTGATGATCTCCGATGTAGCCTGATGCTCGTTATGCTGATGGTGTGAATACGCCTTTTTGTCAATGCCAAAGTGTTTAAGCATGGGCGCACTGGTACGTGTATCCTCGGCCAGGATCACATCAGCCTCCTTCAGTATGCGGATCGCTCTAAAGGTCATGTCCTCCAGGTTGCCTATGGGCGTTGGTACAAGAAATAGTTTGCCTTCCATATTATTCAGTGTCCGATTGCCAAGCTGGGTTCGCAATGACGAGTTAAGTTCTTATCTTTGTGCAAAAAATAAAATAATGCTGCAAGTTAATTATATCCGCGAAAATAGAGAGAAAGTTTTAGAGCGACTGAGTGTACGTCATTTTAAACAAACCGAACTGGTTGATGAGATCATCAAAACTGATGAAGAACGCAGACAGGTTCAAACCTCCCTGGATAATCTTTCAGCAATAGCCAATGCCAGCGCCAAACAGATCGGTGAACTGATGCGCAATGGCCAAAAAGAACAGGCGGAGGCGCTTAAAGCTGAAGCCACCAACAGTAAAGAACAACATAAAAAGCTGTCAGATCAGCTGGCAAATAGTGAGACCCAACTGCATAACCTTATTGTACAATTGCCAAATCTGCCCCATGACCTGGTAAAGACAGGAAGCACGGCCGAGGAGAACGAAACGGTTTATACAGACGGAAAGCCAGCCGAATTGCCGGCTAATGCATTGCCGCACTGGGAACTTACCGCCAAATATGACATCATTGATTTTGAGCTGGGTACAAAGATCACCGGTGCAGGATTTCCTGTTTACAAAGGTAAGGGAGCAAAGCTGCAAAGGGCCCTGATCAATTTCTTTTTGGATCATGCCACAGCAGCGGGATACAGGGAAATGCAGGTGCCGCATCTGGTCAACGAGGCATCCGGATTTGGCACAGGCCAGCTGCCGGACAAAGAAGGGCAGATGTACCATGCAGGCATAGACAACCTGTACCTCATTCCTACTGCAGAAGTTCCGGTGACCAATCTTTACAGAGACGTGATCCTGAAGGAAGAAGAGCTGCCCATCAAAAACACAGCTTATACCGCATGCTTTCGGCGAGAGGCGGGATCTTATGGCGCGCATGTAAGGGGCCTAAACAGATTGCATCAATTTGATAAAGTAGAAGTGGTGCAAATTGTGCATCCGGATCAGTCCTATGAAGTGCTCGAGCAAATGAGTGCTTACGTTCAGTCCCTGCTGCAGGAACTTGGATTGCATTACCGTGTATTGCGTTTGTGCGGCGGCGATATGGGCTTTACCGCGGCTATGACTTATGATATGGAAGTATGGAGTGCAGCCCAGCAACGCTGGCTGGAAGTATCTTCTGTTTCTAATTTTGAGACTTACCAGAGCAACAGGCTTAAACTAAGGTTCAAGGGGGCGGCTGGCAAAACACAGCTGGCGCATACGCTAAACGGAAGTGCCCTGGCATTGCCGCGCATAGTAGCGTCTATTTTGGAAAATAACCAGACCGATAAAGGAATTAAGATTCCTGAGGCACTGGTCAAGTACACGGGCTTCGAATATATCGATTAAAAAAAGCCCCGGTTCATCACCGGGGCTTTTCGTTTTTAATAAGTAGATGGATTATATAGGTAGTTAATATTAAAGTATCAGGATCAGCAGCAAAATGATGATAATGATCGCTCCAACAGAAAGATAAACACCGCCACCCATTGCACGGGCTTCCTGTTTTAAATTTTTCAATTCGCTTTTTAAAGCTTTCTTCTCATCTCTGGATAATTCTGACTTATCCATGGCTTTGATCTCTTCCACGCGGTCAGTAATTCTTTTCAGCTGAATCTTCTGTTCAGCAGTCATTTCAGTTTTAACCTTGTCAGCATTACCTGCGGCAGAAACTGTATTTGCACTGATAGTAAGCGCAAAAATAAGTGTTAAAGAGTAAATTAATTTTTTCATGATGTTTTAGTTTTGTTTTTAATTGCCATGAAGCTTGCTTCGCAGGTTTCATGATGTTTTGATTTAGTTTTTTTTCAATGAAGCTTGCTTCGCAGGTCTCCTATTCAAGTTTTTGATCAGAACTGTAATAACAAAAAACCTACCAAAGCTATTTGATAGGTTTTTTAAATGTTTTTGAATTAAAACTGTCTACTCTTGTAGTCACTGACCGTTATTTGATCTCAAAAACTACATTCATTACGTAGTTTAATTTGATCTTTTTGAAATCAATGTCGGGAGCGGCTGCACCGGCCATGTCGGCACTTTCAGCCTTCATCATTACGTTCGAAGTACGATACATGGCCTGAGGATAAACCTGATTTTCGATCTCCTGAATGTCTATCGCGCTGCCCAGTTTGTCGCCCAGTGCCTCAACGAGGTAAGTTGCTTTAGCTTTGGCGGCCTGCAATGCCTGAATCTTCAGCTCTTTTTTAAGGCTTGTGATTTTGGAGTAATCGTAGCTCTCGATGTTGGTAGAAGCTATTCCTTTAGGATCAACCGCGCCAATGATGTCATTGAACTTATTGAGGTCAGAAACCTTAAGGCGATACTGCTTGCTGGCCAGAAAATCCGGGTTTTTCTTTTTCTCGGTAGCCCATGAAAAGCTCGACAGGTTGTTGATCGTCAGATTTTCCTTGTCAACACCGGCCTTTTGTATTGCAGCATAGAGCTGGTTTTCCAACGTATTGATGTCTACTTTTTTCTTACTATTGTTGTCTTTAAGATATTCCTTAAGTGAGATGCTGATATAAATGATATCCGGCGTAATCTCAGTCTCCGCCGATCCGCTTACATTGATCTTCCTGCGTAAATCTACTTGTTGGGCCAGGGCACTTACACTAAATAAGGCAACAAAGGCAAGGGTCATTAACTTTTTCATAATAAATATTCTTTTGTGTATTTGAAAGATAGATGTAAATATCATACCAATTCCACAAACAGCATATAAATAAAGTGAAGGTTAATCTTCAACTACCTCATTATTAGGTCCTATTTCTTCTTTACTTTCTTCTTTAAAATAAGATTTCTGGAAGATCAGAATAATCACTACGCCAACAGAAATGGCCGCATCAGCAATGTTAAATACAGGTCTGAAAAATATATAATCTTCACCCCCCCATATGGGAACCCAGCCCGGGAATACACCTTCCAGCAGCGGAAAATAGAACATATCTACCACCCGGCCGTGGAACAAACCTGCGTAGCCGTAGATCACCCCATACAATACGGAGTCAATGATGTTTCCTAACGCCCCTGCAAATATCAGGGCAACATTTAAGATCAGTCCTCTATGGTATTTCTTCTGGATCAGGTAGTGCAGTCCATAACCGATCCCCGCAACAGCAGCGATCCTGAACAAAGACAAGGCCAGCTTACCAAATTCACCGCCAAACTCAAGACCAAAAGCCATTCCATTGTTCTCCGTAAAATGGATGATGAACCAGTTTCCGAAAATCTTAAATTCCTGACCGATATACATATTGGTCTTGATCCAGGTCTTCAGAACCTGATCAGCCAGCAACACCAGGAAGATAATGAGTAAAGGTTTTGTATATCCCTTCATTACGACTGCTTCAGCTTAGCTTCCATACTCAATGTAGCATGAGGTACCGCACGCAAACGTTCCTTTTGGATCAACTTGCCGGTTTCCCTGCAAATGCCATAGGTCTTGTTTTCGATACGAACCAATGCCGCTTCAAGATTTTCGATAAACTTTTTCTGACGTGCAGCCAGCTGGTTTAATTGTTCTTTTTCAAGTGTAGCAGAACCATCCTCGAGCGTTTTATATGTTCCTGAAGTATCTTCTGTACCATTAGAATTTGGACTGCTCAACGAGCGTGAAAGGTCCAGAAATTCTTCTCTTGCCATACGCAGCTTATCCTGGATCAATTCTTTGAATTCCTGAAGTTCACTATCCGAGTACCGGGTTTTTGTAGCTTTTTCCATAATATTTATTGTTGTGCAATCAAAATTTGTAGTTCAACATCATCGATTACTATTTTGTTTCCGTTATCTAAAGATTCTGTTAATTTAATATCATCCGCTAAGATTTCCGCGCAAATGTAACGCTTATTTTTCTCCACAGCCCCGGTTATCAAATTATGGTTCTGTAAAGTCACTGTAATTCTGTCCGTCACTTCAAAGGTGAGCTCTTTCCTTAAGTTCTGGATTCTGTTGATCAGTTCGCGTGAGAGTCCTTCCTGCTTCAGTTCCTCAGTTATGGTCACATCCAGCGCTACCGTCAGACTGCCCATACTGGTCACCTGCCATCCGGGAATGTCTTCAGCCATGATTTCTACATCCTCAGGAAGGATACTGAATCTGCCATCAAGCACCTGGATCTGGCCTTCGCCTTCCAGTTTAGCGATGTCATTCTGGTTAAATTCTGAAATGGCCTGTGCGACAGCTTTCATGTCTTTTCCTACCTTTTGTCCCAATGCCTTAAAGTTCGGTCTGATCTTTTTGGTGATGAAATCTGCGGTATCTGTAATGTACTCAATATCCCGCACATTGGTTTCCGATAAGATCAGTTCTTTGACCAGCTCTACCCGTTCTGCAAACTTACTGTCCAGCACAGGGATCAGGATCTTGGTTAACGGCTGGCGTACATTGATACTGGTCTTTTTTCTCAGGGACAATACCATTGAGGAGATGTCCTGTGCCAGACGCATGCGCTCATTCAGCTCATTGTCTATCAGAGAAGCATCAACAGGGGCAAGTATGGTCAGGTGTACAGATTCAAATTTGTTTCCAGCATCCCCGGCAGTCAGGTTCTGGAACAGCCAGTCTGCAAAGAATGGCGCAATAGGGGACATCAGCTGTGCAATGCTGGTCAGACAGGCATATAAAGTCTCATATGCCGCTTTCTTATCCGCAGTCATTTCTCCTTTCCAGAAGCGGCGGCGCGATAAGCGGATGTACCAGTTGCTCAGATGTTCATCCACAAAAGCCTGAATGGCCCTTGCAGCCCTGGTTGGCTCATAAGCCGCATAGCTTTCATCCACTTCGGCTATTAAGTTTTGCAGCAGCGATAAGATCCACCTGTCCAGTTCACTGCGTTCAGCAACCGGGGTCAGGTTATTGTGGTCTATTTCAAACTTGTCGATGTTTGCATACAAAGCAAAGAATGCATAGGTGTTGTATAGCGTACCGAAGAATTTACGGCGTACTTCAGCTATCCCTTCAATGTCAAACTTGAGGTTGTCCCATGGGTTTGCATTGGAGATCATGTACCAGCGGGTGGCGTCCGGGCCGTACTCCTCCAGGGTCTTGAACGGATCGGCTGCATTTCCAAGACGCTTGGACATCTTTTGCCCGTTCTTATCCAGTACAAGTCCGTTGGAAACCACATTTTTATAAGCAATCTTATCAAATACCAATGCCCCAATGGCATGTAAAGTATAAAACCACCCACGGGTCTGGTCTACACCCTCAGCTATAAAATCAGCGGGGAAATCTTTGTTCTCATCGATCTTATCCTTGTTCTCAAAAGGATAGTGCCATTGTGCATAAGGCATGGCCCCGGAATCAAACCAAACGTCGATCAGGTCGCTTTCACGGCTCATTGCTTTTCCTGACGGAGAAACCAGCACAATCCCGTCTACCACATTTTTATGCAGGTCAACCAGGTCATAATTGGCTTCCGACATGTTTCCGATCTCAAATCCTTTAAAGGGATTTTCCTTCATCAGGCCGACTTCAATTGATTTTTCAATTGCGTTGTACAGTTCTTCCACAGAGCCGATCAGCACTTCTTCTTTCTTATCTTCAGTTCTCCAGATCGGCAGCGGAATCCCCCAATACCTTGACCTGGACAAGTTCCAGTCATTCGCGTTTTTCAGCCAGTTTCCAAAACGGCCTTCTCCTGTAGATTTTGGCTTCCAGTTGATGGTCTCGTTCAGGTCAAACATCCTGTCCTTGATGTCCGTTACCTTGATGAACCAGGAATCCAGCGGATAATATAAAAGCGGCTCGTCAGTTCTCCAGCTGTGCGGGTAACTGTGCACATATTTCTCTACTTTAAAAGCTTTATTTTCTTCTTTCAGGCGAATAGCGATCTCTACATCTACAGATTTCTCCGGAGCCTCACCTTCATCATAATATTCGTTCTTAACGTATTTTCCTGCCAGGTCACCCAGGTGTGCCGTGAATTTTCCCTGCAAGTCCACCAGCGGAACCGGAGATCCGTTTTCATCCAGTACCAGCATCGGCGGTACTTCGGGAATAGTTTCCTTCGCGACCTTAGCATCATCAGCACCAAAAGTGGGGGCAGTGTGCACGATACCTGTTCCGTCTTCTGTCGTTACAAAATCTCCGGAAATCACACGGAAAGCATTTTCCGGATTCTGGTAAGGCAGTACATAAGGCAAAAGCTGCTCGTATTTAATGCCAACCAGATCAGCGCCTTTGCATTCGGTAAGGATCTGGTAAGGAATCTTCTTATCGCCTGCTGCGAAGCTGCTGAAATCCTCAGCTTCCGCAGATTCAAAATAAACTTTGTTAAACTGTTTTCCGACAAGGTTTTTTGCCAGGATCACATTTACAGGAAGGAAAGTATATTGATTAAAAGTTTTTACCAGCACATAGTTGATCTTAGGACCTACGGTCAGTGCTGTATTGGAAGGCAGCGTCCATGGCGTAGTGGTCCAGGCCATCAAATGAATGTCGCCAAAACCCTGTAAAAATGCAGGCAGTGTTTCGGGCAAAGATCTGAACTGCGCCACAATGGTCGTGTCCGTTACATCCCGGTATGCGCCGGGCTGGTTGACCTCATGAGAGCTGAGTCCTGTACCCGCCTTTGGAGAATAAGGCTGGATGGTATAACCTTTATACAACAATCCCTTATCGTAGATCTGCTTTAACAGCCACCATACCGACTCCATGTATTTCGACTTGTAGGTAATGTACGGATCGGCCATATCTACCCAATAGCCCATTTTTTCGGTCAGGTCGTTCCACACATCGGTATAACGCATGACGGTCTTTTTACAGGCTTCGTTGTATTCTTCTATGGAAATGGTTTTGCCGATGTCTTCCTTGGTGATGCCCAGCTCTTTTTCAGTGCCCAGCTCCACAGGAAGACCATGGGTATCCCATCCGGCTTTTCGTTTTACCTGAAATCCTTTGATGGTTTTATAGCGGCAGAAAATGTCTTTAATAGCACGGGCCATAACATGATGGATCCCGGGCATTCCGTTTGCGGAAGGCGGGCCCTCATAAAAAGTAAACGGGTTCGATTTTGACCGGGTAGAAATGCTTTTCTCAAAAATGTTTTCCGCTTTCCAGAACTCAAGTATCTCTTTCCCTATTTTAGCCAGTTCTAATTGTTTAAATTCCCTATACATCAATCAAGTATCTCCAAAAATTAAGGATGCAAAGTTAAGGTATTTGATTGAGAAATCGAAGTATGCGACAAACTGTTTTACAGATTGGCTAATACAGTTTTGCAGAAGTACTAATCAAATGCAACCTGTTCAGGGCCAGAGATTTTTTCGATGTGGCAGGCGCATTTGCCGCCGGAAACTTTTAGAATTGCCGTTTTGGTCTGATTGGTGGCTTCAAGGGTGCCAGAGACCTTAATGTCGTCTCCTTCCTCTGACAGTTTTTTAACATAATTGTCATCCACCACCACATAAGTACCTGCTACGAGCGTCAGGCTTGCTATGCCGGAAGTTTTAATGGTATCGCCTGTTCTTTGGTTTACCGCGCTGTAATTTTTGATACCTACACCAACACCATCTTTATTGGTAAAGCTGAAGGTCACCATTGCAAAATTCTCTGTACAGATTAAAGAAGGACAGTCTGAATTGTTCGTTTTATCGCAGGCGGTGAACAGCACTGCACAAAGGAATATCAAAGCGGTTTTATACATGGTTATTTAGATTTAATGCTAATACGTATTAAACCTTAAAAACGCTACAAAAAGATTTGTTTGCTGCTGATGGTGTTTCCAGGCAGCGGGATGGATGTAACCCTAACAACATCCATCCCATTCCCGGAACTTCTCCCTCACTGTTCTCTCTCGCTCCCTCTAATTTTCACCCTCATTTTCTATAAAAATTCCTCCCCGGACATATCAGTTAATGCAAAAGGCAAGCCAATTAAAAAAATGTCGCTTAATTACATAGAATGACGGTATGGGGAAATTGCGTAGTGTATCAAATTCATCAATGTGTTGACATAACGCCCCTTAAAAATCAAACAATAATCATTACATTAACATTTGTTTAAACATTTCTGATATGATCAATACTATTTTACCCAAGCCCTTCCTTTTTTTACTGCTGATATTGATTTGTGCAGAGACCAGGGCAGTGCCTGTTCCCCCCGCAGCTGTTGCTTATACAGCAGACATTATCATTTACGGCGGAACTTCTGCGGCTGTAACCGCTGCTGTAAGGGCAGCTAAAGACGGTAAACAAGTGATCATTGTATCCCCTGACCGGCACCTGGGCGGTTTGTCATCTGGCGGGCTGGGCTTTACGGACACAGGCAATAAAGAAGTGATCGGCGGCTTGTCCAGGGAGTTTTATCACCGGGTTTATATGCATTATCAGCAGCAGGATGCCTGGATGTGGCAAAAGAAAGAAGAATACGGAAATAAGGGACAGGGAACACCTGCCATGGATGGCAAGGAACGTACCATGTGGATCTTTGAACCTCATGTTGCCGAACAGATCATGGAGGACTTTATAAAGGAAAATAAGATCACCGTCTATAGAAAGGAGTGGCTGAACAGGAAGAACGGCGTAGTCATGAAAAAGGGCCGGATTTTGTCGATCAGGACGATGAGCGGAAAAATTTATACCGGTAAAATGTTTATTGACGCCACTTATGAAGGAGACCTGATGGCCGCGGCCCGTGTAAGTTATCACATAGGACGGGAAGCCAGTGCGGTATATGGTGAAGAGTGGAATGGCATTCAAACAGGAGTATTTCAGCACGGGCATCATTTTAAAAAGGAGGTCGATCCATACAAAATTCCCGGAAATCCGGCAAGCGGCCTGCTTGCAGATATTTCTGCTGAGAAACCGGGCATTAATGGTTCAGGCGACAACAAGCTTCAGGCCTATTGTTTCAGGATGTGCCTGACCAATCATCCCGATAACCGTATTGCTTTTCCTAAGCCTGATGGCTACGATCCACTAAATTATGAACTGCTGGCCAGGGTATTTCAAAGCGGTTGGAATGAGCTTTTTGATAAATTTGATGACATCCCTAACCGAAAAACAGACACCAATAATCATGGCCCTTTCAGTACAGATTATATCGGAATGAACTATGATTATCCTGAAGCCTCTTACGCACAGCGCAAGAAGATGATCAAAGCACATGAAGACTATCAGAAAGGCCTGTATTATTTTATGATCACAGACCCAAGGGTGCCTGCGAACCTGCAAAACCGCTTAAAGACCTGGGGACTTTCCAAAGATGAATTTAAAGACAACGGCAACTGGCCGCACCAGCTTTACATCAGAGAGGCCAGGAGAATGGTCAGCGATTATGTAATGACTGAAAATGAGGTGCTGGGCAAAAAAGAAGTACCTAAGCCTATTGGAATGGGCTCTTATTCCCTGGATTCACACAACACCCAGCGTTATGTAACAGATAAAGGATTTGTGCAGAATGAAGGAGACATCGGGGTGAAGGCTCCGGTACCTTACAGTATCGGATACGGCGCCATTGTTCCTAAAAAATCTGAATGCAAAAACCTGCTGGTCCCGGTCTGTTTGTCGAGCTCACATATTGCTTATGGCTCGGCGAGGATGGAGCCGGTGTTTATGATCCTTGGGGAATCTGCTGCAGCTGCTGCTGTACTGGCCATCGATGATCAGGTTGCGGTTCAGGATGTGAGCTATGAAAAGCTGGAGCAGGTCTTATTGAAGGAAAACCAGAAATTGCGGTTTGGTAAATAAGTGGATAGCTGTGTTGTCGTGGTCCTGATTAAATGACCAACTTGAAGCTTTTTGTTCAGGACGAGTCAGGTCAGGCAGCAATAGAATTCGCTGTGATTATTTGGCATGCTGGGTTAATCCGGCATCAAAATGACTAAACTTTAGTGCCGCGACGGCTGTTTAGCAATAAATACTCATTCCATGAGCCTTCAGAAATACAAGGGAAAACACGATTTTACTAAAAAAGATAAATCGGTACGCTCGGAAAAGACCATTGAGCAGGCGGAAAAAAGCAGCGCAAAGAAAGGCGCCGCTAAAGTTGTCGCAGCCAATTTCGAGCAGGACACGATAACTGAAAAACCGCGGGAACTGGGCTCGGACATCAAAGCCTTGTTAAAAAAAGGAACGAAGTCAAAGGTCCCCATAGGGATGAAGCCTATGCTGGCCACACTGGTAGATAAGCCATTTGATGATCCGGAATGGGTATATGAAGTCAAATGGGATGGCTACCGCGCTCTGGGCTTTTGCCTGAAGAATGGCGATGTGCAGTTGCTTTCGCGCAACAACAAGCAGTTCAATGAAAAATTCTATCCCATTTTCCAGATGCTGCAAACCTGGAAAAAAGACATTGTAGTAGATGGAGAGATCCTTGTGATCAATGAAAAAGGCATATCGAAATTTGGCGACCTCCAGAACTGGCGTAGTGAGGCGGACGGGGAACTGGTTTATTACGTGTTTGATCTGATCTGGTACGAGGGAAAGGACTTAACGGAACTACCCTTAGCCGAGCGGCAGGCGATCCTGGAAGTGGTATTGCCACAGGATGATGACTGTGTGAGACTCAGCAAAGTTTTTAAAG
>NZ_DATHGC010000274.1:0-15858 GCF_035317785.1 Pedobacter sp.
TGCAACGGCAAGCAATTGGTTTGCTTCCTGCTTGTAAAAAAAGATATCAAAACCCATTCCCCAGCGAATGAAATAGATTACATCAGGAGCAAGATAGGTGGTTAGGGAATTTTTGCCCGCTTCACCAAATAGGATTGCCCACCTGCTTTTGCCGTTGATGTCTATCAGAGAAAACAACAGCGCATATATCAGCATGCTGATCCCGTTGCACACCATTGCCCAGCTGGGTGTACCATATATTTTAGAAAGGATGAACCAGTTGCGCAGGAAGAAACCAATACAAAGGCAAACAATTCCAAGAATCATAATTGTCATTGCGATCTTTTTCAGACCCGGTTCCTTTTGGGTCAGAATAAGGCTCACTGTCAGGCCAGCCAATACGATTGAAGGAACATTTCCATCAAGGATAACGCCAAATACCGGATTGAGAAAATTAAGCCAGCCGGTTAAGCCCAATTGCGATAGGATATTTAATCCGATAAAGATTACCCATAAAAAAGCAATGGACCAGAGTTTCGAGTTTAGGAACAGGCAAGCTGTAGCCGCCACAAAGTAGCCCCATCCGATCAGGCCTAAAATACCCCACCATTCTATCCTGAGCCAGGAAGGATCACTAGCCTCCCCTGCCTTAAAAATAGCTGCCAGCGTGACTAAACCTGCAATTCCTAATATCTTTAGTCCGCCATACAGGTATTTTCGTGATGGATTTTGAGGATAAGTATTCCAGATGAGGAAAATACAGACATATAACAGTACTGCCCAAAGGTTGTTGTCTATTCCGCTGAGTTCCGAATTGATGCGACCGGAATTGAGCATAAGCACCCCAATGAGCAGTAGGCTCAGTGTTCTGATGACGATGTGACCGAAAATCTGGAGGGTTGGCTCTTCCTTCTTTCGGCGGGATGCAATTGCATAAGGGATAGACATCCCTACCATAAATAAAAACCCGGGGAAAACCCAGTCAGCCAGCCCCATACCATCTGCACTGGCTTCGGTATGCATGAGCCATTTGGGCACACCAGGCTCATAAAGGTCATTTACAAAGAGCATGAGGAATAAAGTTATTCCTCTCATGATGTCAATTGATAAAATCCGCTGGATATTTTTCATTTGCCAGCTGCCCATAGAATGGCATTGCCAAACATCATTTTAAACTCTTCAGACTTGAGCAGGTTAGCATGATGGCCCATTAGAAAATAAACATTGCGTGCCTTCATTTTTTCGTTGCTCCAGATGACCGGATGATCGCCCATTTTTATATTTGAAGGCGGATTGTAGCTGTTTTCATCAACATTTGCCAGCACTTTTACATTGGGTCTTGGATTTTTATCAAAGATGTACCATTCATCGTCAGGGATGGTAAATGAAGCCGGCAATCCCTTCATTACGGGATGCTTTTTGTCCTCGACATGAACCTGCCCGGAGGCCCGCTCCGCAATGTATGTTTTAAAACGGATGCCTCCCATAAAATTTGAAAACCAGGACCACATCGGGTATCCGTCAAACTCACCCAGTAAAGTGGCATGATGAAAACCTACCCAGCCGATCCGTCCTTCTTCAATATATTTTGTAAAAGCCGCCTGCGATTTTTCACTCCAAGTATAAGGAGGGAAATTTAGCTGGATGAAGACCTGGTAATTTGATAAATAAGTCTCATCAAAGTCTTTGGCATCATTGACCACCCTGATCTCAAAATTGTTTTTTTGAGCAAAGGTATTCAGCCATTCCAGTGCAGCTGCAACAAAGCCCTCGTGATTGCCTCCGCGTTCAGTAAGTACAAGAGCTTTGAACCTTGGTGATTTTTGAGCACTTTTTGCAATTGTGGCAAATACAGTAATCGCCAGCAAGACGGCGATCATTTTTCTATTCATACTTTTCATTTACGGTTACACATTCTCCATTCCGTACTGTTTTAAAACATCAGCGGGTACACCCTCCCATATGTTTGGTTGATTGCCCATATAACCGATGTCTTTGATCCCGATTTCAGTGGTAAAAAATCCTGAAGCGGTAAGATTGCGCATCAGGCTAAAGAAATTGACACCTGGCTGCATACCCGGCTTAATTTTCTGCGGATAAGCAATGTCTTCCACGATAGCGATTTGCTGATCGGCAGAAACCTCTTTAAATGATTTCCCAAAACGGTTCAGAGATTGAATATCCAGCCATTTCAACCCGCCCCGCATTGGTATCTGATGAGAAGGCATATCCTTGACTATAAATTCTATAAAATCAGGAACCTTAGCATCTGTGGCACTGCCCGATTTATCATCTTTTGGGATGATGATATCCGATAAAATGGCGATTGTAGTCATTTCGTGCTCGCTGAAGAATTTATAGGAATTTAATTTCTTATCACGCTCCGTTTCAAACGGCTGCCTTCCCGGCTTTACTTCTTCATCAACTTTGGCAACTGTTTCCGTTTCTTTACCTGGCTTGCACGCTTCAAGTACAATACCTGTACTTACAGCAGTTAAACCCAATACTCTTAATGATTCACGTCTGTTCATGTTTATTGATTTAGATCAGCTTAGATTTAATTTTTCTTTTTGCTGCAAAATGTATTCAGCAGTACGCATAGACAGTGCAAGAATGGTCCATGTCGCGTTTTTATCACCCTGCTGCACAAAAGGTCCCGCATCTACCACAAAAAGGTTTTTACAGTCATGAGCCTGGCACCACCTGTTAAGCGCAGATTTATCAGGGTCATCTCCCATCCTGACCGTGCCTACTTCATGTATGATCTTACCAGGAGCTTCCAGACCATAATTGCTTTCAGGTCCCGGTATATTTGATGTAATGACCGCACCCATGCCATGCATGATCTCCTGAAAGGTCTCCTGCATATGCTTTGCCTGCTTCACCTCTTCCGGCGCCCATTTATAGTTAAACCTAAGTACCGGTATTCCAAATTTATCCACTACGTTCGGGTCTATCTCGCAATAGTTGCTCTCCCTTGCTATAGCCGTGCCCCGTCCTGCCATACCAACACTGGTACCATACCAGTGCCTGTAGTCCTTCTTTAATGAAGCACCATATCCGCCTTTTCCATTCAGGTTTTCGATACCCCAGCCAAAACCATAACCAGGCATCCCCATTCCGCCGCCATACTCTATATGATAGCCTCTCGGGAAATCCAGTTTTTTATTATCAAGCCACCATGGAGAATAAATATGTACACTTCCTACACCGTCTTCATTGTATCTTTTGCGGTCTACCAGCTGAGGCAGATAACCGCCCAAACTTGCTCCTGTTGAATCGTGCAGGTATTTACCTACCACTCCTGAGTTGTTTGCCAGCCCGTTAGGGTGCGCCACAGACTTAGAATTGAGCAGCAAACGGGCTGACTCACAAGCACTGGCCCCAAGTATCACTATCTTTCCATTGACCTGATATTCCTGGAGATCTTTTGTATTTACATAAGAAATACCTGTGGCCTTTCCGGTTTTATCCGTAAGAACCTCCCTCACCATGGCGTTGGTGATGACCTTTAGATTTCCGGTATTAACAGCGGGGATCACCAGGCACGACGAAGCCGAAAAATCACCGTAGACTTTACAGGACCTGCCGCATTGTCCGCAATAAAAACATGGCGCCCGGTCCTTATTGCCTTTCAGTTCTTCAGTAAGCACAGAGCCCCTTCCCGCAATCACGTTAACACCTGCCTTTTTTGCGCCTTTTTTTATAAACAATTCATTGAGCCTGGGCTTTGGCGGTTTCATAAATATTCCATCCGGCTCACTTTCAATTCCCTCAACGGTACCATAGATACCAATCATACGGTCAATTTTGTCGTAAAAAGGTTTTAGCTCCTGGTATGTAATTGGCCAGTCCTCAGTAAGTCCGTCTTTTGGTTTAAAATCATCAGGGCCCATCCGCAAAGAGATCCTGCCCCAGTGGTTCGTCTTACCACCCAACATCCTGGAACGGAACCAGGAAAATTCCGAATTGTCCTTTTGGGTATAAGGTTCGCCATCCAGTTCCCATCCACCATACGCAGCGTCAAAATCACCAAAGTGACGGGTCGTACCTGCGCCTCTCCGGGGTGATTCCCAGGGCCACTTTAACTGTTGTGAATCCGTTCTTGGATCAAAATAGGAACCGGCTTCCAGCATTAAAACTTTAAGGCCCGCATTCGCCAGCACATAGCCTGCCATACCTCCGCCTGCGCCAGATCCTACAATTACTGCATCATACTCAGTGGCTGACTTCTTAATTTCAAACTCGCTCATTTGTGTATTTGGTTATTAATTACGCAGTAATATACAAAATGACCTTAAAATTCCATAATAATAACCCCATCTTCTGATAAATAAAAAGGACACCCCACATTAGGATGTCCTTTACGCATGATTAGGTTTGCCGGCTTAGTTTATGCAATTGTCGCAGTAAGTTTGCCTGCGTTTACCGCTGTACTATAAATTTTCAGGGCCCTGGTATTGCCTGTTGTCCCCTGAGGCTGCTGAAGAATTGTTCCTGAAGTAGAATACTGAGAAAAATGCAATTGGCACTCCACCCTGTTTGCAGCCTGTTTCCAAACCAGGTTTCCGGCCTGGTGCGGACAAACAGATTCGGTGGCTACAAATGAACCGGGTACATCGCCTGCGGCAATTCGAAAAAACAATACCCCGCTTACAGTTGCCTGATCGCCGATGGCTTTTAACTGAGTGGCGAGGTCTACAACAGCAGTGTTACCGCCGCCCCCTCCTCCGCCGCCTGGAGGAGGATTTGTTGGCGGTTTTTCAGGTCCGTCGCTGCCTTTTCCGCAGCCGGACATACATGAGCCGGTACATACCAGTGCCAGTCCCAATCCTAATGATTTGAGAAATTCGTCGCGTTCCATAGTTTTGATTTTTAGTTTAGTAAATCTTTGATTGCTTATCCGGGTCTTTGTTCTTTGATTTAAACAGTGTGAAATTTCTGGAAATGGTAAATCCAAAACGGACACCCCCTTTATTCCAGGACTTTTTAGTATTAGAAATAAAATTATTTTCCACTATATATTCTGAATTCATAAAATTCAGAGAGAAAATATGCCCGCCGGTCTCAATTTCCAAACCGACCCCAAGCGGATTATAATAGTCAGTGACAAGATCGCCAGGCCTCGAAAGACCATTTACCAGTGTATAGTCAGCGACGAACGAAAGCCGCTTGGTCAGTTTCATTCTGCCGGCAAAACCGAGAACAAACAAATTATTCGGGTCTTCAGGGTCTGAGGGGTTTTGTCTCAGCAAATAACCCGGCATGACCTCCAGTGATAGCCTGGAAGAGATCTTCCTGGAGATGATCCCCTGAAGATAATAAGAGAACCTGTCTGAATACTGAGCAAATTCACTTTCACTAAAAGGTTCACGGGCAACCCAGCCCATTTGAGCAAACACCGTAAGATTCACCGGCATTCCGCCATCACTTTTCTGCTTCAGCAATTTATATTTCCCGGAAAAATTATACATTTCATCCTGCTTGCTTCTTCCGACGGCTACTGTAAAATCATTGGTCACACCATAGTCCAGACCAATGAACAAGTCGGAGGCGACATCAAGTCCGTACAAAGTATGGGCGCTTCCAAATTTTCCGCCTATATCTCCAAAGTGGTGGCGGATCCGCAGATCAAGGTCATGTTTCTTTTGAGTTTCACTCGAATGGGATAAAACAACCCGTGTTGCTTTAAAAACAGCATCCACCGGCGGTGCTGCTGTGTTGCTGTTCAGGGTCTTCATAAGTGAATCCGCTTCCTGGGCATTGACACTCTTTAAACCAAGTGTCAGAAACGAAAATGTGATGAGCAAAAATTTGATCTTATTCATGATGAGTTATTTTACTTGATTAAACTGTCCGTTTAGTTTTATACTGATGGATTCGGCTATCTTGGCAAATACCAGTTTTGGGATATCAATGTTATGATCCACACAGGCGACCTTAAATTGGCTTTCTACAGTAATCACTCCATTCCTTACAGCAATCTTACAAGGTATGGTCCGCTGCTTGTCCACACCATGCAATGAAAGCACTCCAGTCACATTCACATTATAATCTCCATCTTTAGTAAGATCTGCCGACTGATCTATCAGCCCTTTAAACTTAGCCAGAGGATATTTATCACTTTCTATATAGTTTTCATTAAAATGCTCCTGCATCAATTTCCTGTCAAAATCGAGCGTTTTAACAGCAAGCTGCACCACTACTTCCCTTGTTTTTGCAACAATTACCGCCGTCCCCTTATCACTAACTGCTTTAATGTCTTCCAATGGCGTTGAAGAAAACATTCCTATCCTCACATTTTTGCTCACAAAGCTCTGGGCGCCTGCCTCAGTACAGAGCAGAACAAAACCCAGCAGACAGCACACTCTAATTATTTTTTTTGTCCAGGTCATAACGTAGTTTTAATGATATCCCGCTCGATTTCAGGTTAATGTTACCTTCTCCAACACCAGATAACGGTATCTTCATAAATGGCTCAAGCCCTATTTTTAAATTGTTATTCTTTAATTTTATAAAATAAGTAGCCGACAGATCGACCACACTCAAGAGGTGCTGGTTGGCATTGGTTTTTTGCAGCGTCCTTTCTGCTTCCGACCCGTATTGATTGTCGTATTTAAAAACATAATCTTCTTTTAGCATCAGATAGCTGGAAATGCCTGCATTTAGATTTATACTTCTACGGGCATTGTCTGCAACCCTATATGAAGCCGCAAGTGGGATTTCCAGCACATTACATGTGGCATCCAGCCCTGTTAAATTATTTTTCAGCCATGCCGCATTCGTGTTTGGAAAACTATACCTGATACCTCCGGCGCCGCTGTATTTTTTGATGCTGTACCGTACCCCGGTCTGCAGGTCTAACTTCTTAGAAATTCCAAAACCAAGAGTTAAACCTGCATTAAACCCGGGGTCACCCCCCACTACCGAACTCGCCGAATTAAATTCAGGCCCTGCGCTTATAGCCAAACTCAACGGCAAGTTTCTCTTAACTTTCAACCGCTGTTTATCAGCTGATCCGCTATTTGAAACCGGAGTTGGTTTCTTAATCATTGCTGGCCTCATACGCTGATCCATGTCGGTCATTGTCAAGCCGTTCAGGTCAAGCTGATCAATAGCTAGCGGATTGATCAGGACAGAACCTGACAATTGTTTGTTAAATTCCTTGCCAGCCATGTCCTCGGCCGACACTCCCATATCAGGATTGTAATTCAATTTTGCTACCGGCTGATTTTGGATCACAACCGGAGTAATTGTATCCGCCAGCTTTTCATCCGCAGGTGCTGTTTTATTCACCTGCTCTTTTTTCTTATTTGATACCTGATCAATACGTTTATCAGGCATCTTTTCAAAAGAATAATAACCCCATACCCCGGCCAGCAATGCAAGCAACACCAAAGCAGACTTTCTGAAAAACACGATCCGGTCCCTGCGTTTAAGTTTTCGCTCCATCTTATCCCATGCCGCTTCCTCAAACTGGGGATCAGCATCGAATACCTTTTTCCTAAAGGTGGCATCAAACTCGTTGTCGTTTAATTCCATGAGTCTATTAATTTTCTATTAAATGTGTGTCCTTTAACATTCTTTTCAATTGCTCTCTCGCTTTAAATAAATTCGATTTTGAAGTACCAATAGAAATTGAAAGCATATTTGCTATCTCCTCATGCGAGTAACCATCAATGGCGAACAGGTTAAATACTGTCCTGTAGGCCACAGAAAGCTTCTGCACAAGTCTGATCAGATCCTCATAATGAATTTTTGAAAGAATACTTTCCCTGTCCTCCATTTCGTGTTTTGCATTCAATTCTTCCATTTCAATACGTTTTATTTGCTTTCTATAATGATCAATAGACGAATTGATCATGATCGTGCTGAGCCATGCCTTAAACGGTTTATCCGGATCATATTTATGGATATTTATAAACACCTTCATAAAACCATCGTTCACGAGTTCTAAAGCTTCATCCTTGTCTTTTGCGTAGCGGATACACATCCTCATAGAATAGCTGTAAAAGATCTGATAAAGCCCTTTCTGGCTCTTTCTGTCCTTTTTCCTACAGCCGTTAATTAAATCCTGAATAAGTAATTCGTCCACGTAAATAGTTTAATTCATCTATACTTACAGTTACGAGCCTTTTTTTGATAAGGTTGCCTGATCATAAAATAAAATATACGAATTTTACATCACAATTAATCACTCGCCCAAAATGAAGAACCTAAGCTTAAGATGGTCAGATCTGGATCCTAATTTTCACCTCCGGCACAGCAGCTACTATGACCTTGCTGCACAGGAAAGAATTGATATCTTACATCAATATGGCATCACTATAGAACTGATGAAAGCAGAAAATGTCGGTCCGGTTCTTTTCAAAGAACAATGTGAATTCAAAAGAGAGATCCATCTTAACTCCAGAATCCATATTGTCACTAAACTACTTAAAATGAAAAGAGACGCTTCCTTCTGGGTTATCCAGCATGAATTTCTTTCAGAAGAGGATAAGCTTCATGCGCTGATCAAAGTGGAGGGCAGCTGGATTGACACGGTTAAAAGAAAGTTGGCCAGACCTGCCCCCGAGGCAATTCAGTCAGGACTGGAAAGATTTCCAAAGACCGAAGATTTTGAGTACCTATAAAAAAAGCTCCCGATTCTCATCGGGAGCTTTTCTATATAATTCAAGGAAGATTACTTCGTATTCTTTTTGTCTGTAACTTCAGTACGGATCTCCTGAGCAAGTCCTTTTAGATCTTGCATTGCTTTACGTACCCTGGTACCTGCAGCACCATTACCTGAATTATAAAATTTGTCTGCATCTGCTTCTACACCAGCAATAAGAGCTTTTAGTTTTGAAAATTTTTCCATGTTTTTCTTCGTTTAAGATTTTAAATTTATTAGATATAACGGTTTAAAGTTAATAATTATTGGATTTGCTCCAAATGAATATTATACAATCTGAGTAAAAACTCAGGTATTGTTGATATTTAGTTTGATCATTTGCCCATTTTTCACCGATTCGTCGCAGGCAAAGGCTATTTTCAGACTGTTTAGCGCATCTTCTGTCGGTTCAGCAAGATCAATATTTTCCCTGATCGCCTTCAAAAAATAACGCTGTTCACGGTTGCACAACTCCTGATGACCGGGCTCATCAGTCAGATCTATCCATTGGTCGGCCCGGCTGAATTCATCATCAGCATCCAGATCAGCATAATGCACTTTTATAGACTCAGTCTTCGTATGCGCATCTATATTGTCAGAATTCCCGACAGCCCCTGCTTTTTTTGCAGTAATAGACACAGAACCTTTAGGCCCGAAAACATCTTTAATGAAAAAAGCATTGTCACTGACCATAGGCCCCCAGCCTGCCTCATACCAGCCTACAGAACCATCTTCAAAGCGGATCTGCAGCTGACCATAGTTGTAATTCCATTCCGGGATATCATCCGTCAGCCTCGCCCCGATCGCACTTACCTGCACAGGCCTCGAACGGGTCATCTGGCACATGATGTCAATATAATGTACCGCACAATCCACTATCGGGCTCAGGCTCTTCATCAGATTGCGATGTACCGTCCATTTGGGGCCATGACTTTGCTGATTTAAGTTCATCCGCATCACCAAAGGCTTACCCATTTCCCGGGCCAGCTCAGTAAATTTCTCCCAGGAAGGATGATACCTGAGGATATAGCCTACAAGGAGTTTCTTACCTGCTTTTTTAGCGGCCTCCGCTACCCTTTCAGCGCCCTCAACGGTATCTGCCAATGGCTTTTCAATAAATACGTGACAGCCGCTTTCAAATGATTTTACAGCATATGCCTCGTGCGTATCCGGATAAGTAGATATGCAGACCGCATCAGGTTTGGTAGTTTCCAGGGCTTCGTAGAAATCGGTATACAAGGCGTACCCGCCGCCGAGTTTCCCGTTGAGCACTTCCTTACTCTTGCCGGTCGAGACCAGCCCGCAGATTTCAAAACCCTCCAAAGTATGGTAAGCAGTAGCATGGGCCGCGCCCATATTCCCGCAGCCGACCACCAATACCCTTAAATTTCTGTTTTCTGTTGACATAGGTCCTGTTTAAACTCCCAGACTCCAACCCTGACGGTATTCCCGTTTCACAAACTGGTTCACATCGTCAAAATTGGTCACTTTCATATTCACCTTATCCCAGAGCATCTTCATATCCCGGCCAGGATAACTGATATTTCCTGCAGCGTTCTTACGCTGTACATCAGTTCCTCTTATGGCAAGGTTAGCGATCAGCAAGGTCTCCGTAAGCGGGCCCGCAATCTCAAAAGGAGAACTCAGCTGCATCTTTCCGTATCCGGCAATGGCCGCTTCCGCAAACTGTGTATAATGGCCTGCTTCCTGACCTGGCACACGTGATATACTGATCTTGGTTTTATCGGATTCATTTTTTGACAAAGGCAATAGTTTTGGGTTTTTGCCATAAGTTTCACAGATCATTTTTCCTTTAGTGCCAATAAACAGTACGCCATTGTCACCAAACCTTTCATTCGGGCCCAGCTCCTCCGGACGCTCCGGCTTAATGCCGCCATCCATCCAGTGAACCTGTATGTCATTCTTTTTCTTATCCGTCTTGTTAAAAGTCATGATCACATGACTCGAAGGCGGGCAGCTTTCCGGGAAATAACCCCGTTTAAACTCATCCACATATACAGTGCCCACACTGCATTCCACACTGATGGGTGTATCCAGCCCCAATACCCTGAACGGCGGTTCTACCAAATGGCAGCCCATATCGCCTATTGCGCCGGTACCATAATCCCACCATCCGCGCCAGTTGAACGGCACCATATGGTCAATGTATTCTTTATATGGCGCACTGCCCAGCCACAAATCCCAGTCCAGCTCTTTGGGCGCCTCTGCCTTTGCCGCCGGCCAGGCAATTCCCTGCGGCCAAACAGGCCTGTCTGTCCAGCAATAAACCGTATGCACTTTTCCTATCCTTCCGGCATCGTACCACTCCTGCAACCTTCTCACGCCATCACCCGAAGCACCCTGGTTGCCCATCTGTGTCACTACCTGGTACCGCTTCGCAGCCTCAGTCAACATACGTGCCTCATAAATATCGTGTGTCAGAGGTTTCTGTACATAAACGTGTTTACCCAGCTGCATGGCAGCCATGGCAATCTGCGCATGAGTATGGTCCGGTGTCGATACCGTTACTGCGTCAATATTTTTCCCTTCTTTGTCCAGCAACTCACGATAGTCTTTATAATACTTTGCTTTAGGGAAATTTCTTCTCGAATTTGCTGCCCTTCTGTCGTCCACATCGCATAAGAAAGCGACGTCTGTTTTACCCCCCTTAACAATGTCGGCAATGTCACTCTCTCCCTTTCCGCCCGCACCAATGCCGGCCAGCTGCAGCCGGTCACTTGGTGCTAAAAATCCTTTTCCTCCCAATACATGACGCGGCACGATCATAAATCCCGCCGCTACAAGGGCAGTTGTTTTAATAAAGTTTCTTCTCGAATTTTCAGTTGTTGAATGTGCTTTATCTTCAGTCATAATTTAACCTGTTATTTTGCTCGTTTAATGTTACTTCTTCTTAGCCACAGCTTTCTTGCCTGCCGGCGCTTTCGCACCTGCAACCTTCGCACTTACGCTTTTCTTACTTAAATCCTTAATTCTGATGTTCCGGAACTGAAGCGGTGAACCATGACCAAGGAAACCAATGTGTCCGCTATCTCTTGACAATCCCGGATGGTTTTTCCCATCAGGAGCACCGTTTTTCCGGAATGGAGTAAGGTCACCATCCAAAATCACCGTTCCGTTCAAAATCACTTTGATCTTAGGTCCGTTTGCAATCACCTCCTGATAATTCCACTCACCAACAGGCTTTAAGAAGCCTCTTTTAGCAGGAATGGTACCATAAACAGAACCATGGTACTGATAAACATGCAGATCTTTATAGATTGGCGCATCATTGTCCAGGATCTGCAGTTCCATACCGGTATAAGCCGCATCGCCTTCCAAAGGTGCCCTGATGCCCAGACCATTATTAGCGCCCGGAGTTAGCTGAAATTCAAAACGGTAAATGAAATCGCTGAATTCCTCTTTAGTAAATAAGTTACCGCCCGATCCTTTGCCCGGTTTCGGCCTGATCGCGATGTTACCATCCTCAATCACATAATCAGTAGTATTACCGGTCCAGCTGTGCATATTGGTACCATCAAACAAGACTTTATAACCTTCTTTCTTCTCTTCAGCGCTCAGCTCAAAAGGTTTCGGACGCGGGATCTCCCTGATGAAAATATCGCGGTAAGCCACTGGTGAACCATGCGCCTGCAATTCAATCTGCTCTTCCGCAAAGATCGGCAGGTTCCTGTCCCAATAGTTTTCCAGGATCACGTTGTCAGTTACCAATACTCCGTTCAGCCACACCGTAACACGGTCACCATTCATCAAAATCCTGAAAGTGTTCCACTCATCCAATTTGTTGTCAGCTACAACCAAGGGTTTGCTCGGATTAGACTGATTGTTGTACAAACCGCCAGAACCTACCTGTGCGCCCACTTTTGTACGTGCAAGATCCCAGATCTGTACCTGCGGAGTACCACGCAGGTAAATACCGGCATCACCCTCTCCTTTTTTATCATCAATAATCTTCCAGTCTACCAGCATCTCAAAATCGCCATACTTCTTCACCGTAGCCAGGTTATCCCCATGGCTTTGAAACTGCAGTTCGCCGTTTACCACCTTCCAGCTATCCTTAGCAGCCTCGTCAGCCTTTACCTGAGCCTCGGCCAGTGTTTTAGCGTCCATTTTAGACCGTTTGATCGGATCAGCCACAAGGCCTTTCCAGCCCGTTAAATCTTTACCGTTAAACACCTGTACAAAGCCTTCGCCCGCTTTCATTCCGGAAATGTACTTACGCATTCCCTCTTTCTGATAACCCGCGTCACCACCAGTGATCACTGCAATGGTCTTATTTAGTAAACCTTTCACAAGGTCGCCATTGTACTCACCAGCCATTGTAATGTTCATGACCGCATTGGCAGCAGCCTGCTGCAATGCAGGATTATCCAGGTACTGACCTGCAAACACAATTGCATTAAAGCATCTGGCTTGCTCTGCATCTTTAAGTATCAGCTGTTGTTGTGCCGGAGTTTTCGCCACAGCCATTGCATTACGCAGCAATAACAATCTTTCCTCAGCAGCATAATCCGCCTTTCTCACCAAACGCAGATAACCAGTAATCGCCTGATTTAAAAAGTCAGCATTATTAGTAGTCCGTGCTATTTTGATCAGTTCATCAGCTGAACCCGCATCCGCCCATGAGGACAATGCATCGAGTGCAGCTTTCTTGGTCGCGTCATTACCAGAATTAAAAGCTGCAGAAACAGCATCCAGCGATTTTTTACCACCAATGCTGGCCAACACCTTATAATACAGCAGTTTTTTATCCTCTGCAGATTTATCCATCTCAGCCATCACTTCAGCCGTTTTAGCATCAGCATCCGTACCACTTTCATATACCGCAACGATCGCTGCCTGTACATCACTCAATTCACCAGGATCTGTGGTTTCATTCAATAATTTGAACAGTTCAGCCTTATTTCCCGAGGTATAAATATGTTTTAAAGAAGCAAAAGCAGCCTTTCTGACCTCTGGTTTTTTACTGGTCAGAGAAGCAGAGATGATACCCAGCTGATCACTCGCAGCACGCGCCGCCAAAACATTGATCAGCGCAACCTGTACCTCAGCTTTTGCCTTTGGAATATTAGGAGCGACCGTTGCAGGGACATTATTACCCTTCATTCTCAGTAAAGTACCAGACACAGCAGCAATATTAGCGCTATCCTTGCCCATCACCTTTATCATTGGATCAATTGCAGCGTCACCGCCAGTCTTTGCCGCAGCAGAAAACGCCGCTGCCCTCACTGCCGCATCCTTATTCTTGAACAACTTCAGAAAAGCAGGATAAGCAGATTTTACATTGCTCAGCATATCAATGATCAAAACTTGCGTAGGCGCGTCGGCTTTCTTTAGTTTCTTCACCCATTCTGCACTATTGGCATCATTCAAACCTGCAGCAGCAAACCTAACCGCCGCTGCGCGGAACTCAAACTGTTGATCGCCCATGGCATCCAGCAAAACCTGCTGACCGGACTGAGTTTCAGAAAGCAGCTTCAATGCAGCGATGCGCTGATCCACCTGATCATCCGCAGTTGCTTTTTCTGAAATAGCCTTCGCAATCTTCTCTACACCCGTTTTATCACTGGCTACCCTTTTCTCGGCATATACCAGCAAAGCAGCCACCGCATTGGTCTGGTCATATTTATAACCAGCCTGCTCCGCAGCTTTAACCAGCACATCAGCAGAAGAAGCATCAGCAATATGCGCCAGCGCATACAATCCCGCTTTTGCCAGATCCTTATCAGAACCCGCAGCCAAAGGCGCAATCGCATCCGCAGCAACCTTAGAACTGGTATGTCCCAAAGCCTCCACCACAGCAAACTTAGCCTTGCCATTTGCCTTGCCCAAACCATTCACCAATGCAGACACAGCCGCAGGAGAACCGATTTTAGCCAAAGCCCTCGAAGCCTCATCCGCCAGCTGCTCATCAGTTAAATAAACTTCCAGACCAGACACCGCAGCATCATTACCCGCCAGGTCAAACTGACTGATGATGAACGCTTTATTTTGTTTATCCGACACCTTTTCCAGTGCTTTAGTATAAGCGCCAACCGCCATACTTCTCAATGACTCCCGGCCGCTTTTCGTAGCGTATGCAGTAAAACCACCCACAGCATACTCTATCAAAGCATTATTGCCCTTGCCAGGCGCAGTCAGTCCGCTGATCAATGTCACATAACCCTCCTCACCAAGATCAGCCACCTCCTTCATATTCCGCTCCAGCTGAGCAGCATCCTTTGCCGGCAGCTGCGCCAGCAAATCCGCAATACGCGTAGTCGTAGTTCTTTCGTCTTTTTTATCCTGGGAAAAAGCCGCATCAGTAAATGATACAATCGCCAGCAGGACAAATAATAATCTCTTTATCATGATTTATAATCTAATAGTTTTTATAGAATGAAAACAGGTCTTCCCGATAATTAAATAGAAAAAGGTGCACGCATTACCGGATTGAGCAGCCTGTTTGCCGCCTCATCATCTACGAACTCCTGTTTCACAGGATCAAACTTCAGCGACCTGCCCAATCTCAGCGCAGCGAGACCAATGTTTACGATATTACACGAGCGGTGCCCGTTCTCTTCATTCAAGGCAAACTTCTTCCTCGTTCTCACCGACTCAGAAAATTCTACAATCTCAGGAGCAGGATCAGGGAATTGTGCCAGTTTACGTTCCAGATCAGGAATATCAGACTTAAATCCAGGATACAGCTTGCCCTTAGGCCCTTCTATATAAGGAACATTGGTATCTTTTCCTTCACCATCTAATATAATCTGACAGCCATCAGCATACGTATAAGTAATCCTGCGCCATACGCCAACCGCATCCGTATGCTGCTGAGGTGCATCTATTTCCACAGAAATTGGATTGGTATCATCCTTACCCAAAAAGTATTGAATAGGATCGATATAATGCTGTCCCATATCACTCAGACCGCCACCGTCATAATCCCAGTACCCTCTGAAGGTCTGGTGAACACGATGCGCGTTATAAGGTTTATAGGGCGCTGGGCCAAGCCATGAATTGTAATCCAGCTCGGGCGGTACCGGCTGAGGCTCCAGGTTGTCCTTACCCACCCAATAAAACTTCCAGTCGTAACCGGTATGCTTGCCCACAGTCACCTTCAAAGGCCAGCCCAACAAACCACTGTCTACCAGTTTCTTGACCGGCTTCACTGTAGTACCCATACCATAAAAAGTATCTTTAAACCTAAACCAGGTATTTAATCT
>NZ_DATHGC010000275.1:0-3773 GCF_035317785.1 Pedobacter sp.
TTACAGTTTGTTCCGGAGTGGTGACCATCCCGCAGGATGCTGTATTAATTGACAGTGTGATTTTGTAAACGCCCGGGTTGGTGAATTTAAACTCAGGCATTTCACTGTTCTCATTTGTTCCATTCTCATATTCAACAGGTCCCCCTGTTACTGTCCATAAATAAGTGTTGTCTGCGTTACAATTTGCGTCAATTACAGAGGTGTTTGTTGGCTTGATACTGAGAGGACCGCAACTCATCGCTCCCTGTGCACCGTTAAAATTAAATCCTGGTTTCGGGGGATTTTGCACGCACAGTGCTCTTACGTCCTCACTCGGTCTGCAAATTCCTACATCGTTATTGGTTACCAGTTTTACCACATGTATTCCCGGTGTCGTAAACCCGGGATAAGTAAATGCCTCATCGGTGCTCACCAGAACATCGTCAATGTACCACTTCCACTGCATGCCCAGTGAACAGTCTGAATTGTTGCCGCCGGTTGATTTATTGCTAAATGCAATGGGTGTATTCATGCATGCTGCGGTAGCTATAATCGGGTCGATATGCGCTACTGGTCTGGAAAAGATCTTTGGATAGGTAGTTGCCGACACGGGACTTGATTGGCAAAATGGGTTTATGGTGGTCACTGATACCCGGAAAGAATTTAATATGGTGCTCCCATTGCCCAATTCTATCGGGGGCTCGCCGCATGATGTTTTCCTATAATTGTGGTTTAGTGCCCCGTTTCCCGCCATCAGCTCGCAATGGGTAAATCTGTCTTCCGTACCGTCACCCCAGGTGATTAAATAAGTTGATCCCGGATAGTTGTTCTGTATACCAGTTTCTCCCGTAATGTTTACTGAATAAGAAATATCTGCTCCGGTTCCGGTTTCAGGATCAATACAGCCAAAATCTGTTCCGCCGGACTGAATGTTTACTTTAGAAGGGACATTCAGCAGCAAATAGGTCTTCACTGACTTGACCAGGCCGGCACCTGAGGGCGTGGTTCCGCTAACAGTACCTGTATAATAGCCCACAGCCAAATGATCAAGACTAAATCCCACAGCGGTGGGGGTATAGGTTTGAGCAGCTCCCGTTAGCACATTTGTTAAAGTAATGGACTGTGCCGCTGAATTGTCGGCTGGTTTTAATATGATCGCTTTATCGCCGCCAACGGCGCTGCCGCACCAGCCGTAAGTTTCAGGGGATAAAACCTGGTTTGCCACGGTTGGCACGACATCAACTATGGCGCCTGGAACAGCTGCAATATTTACGCTTCCAGCGTACTCGATTGTCGCTTGAGGGCTCGTAGTTTTAATCCTCAGTTTATATCCGGATCCTGCGTTGGAACTGGCAGGAATTATTCCGTTAATGTGTGTAGAGAAAAAGCCTCCTATCTCCCCAATTTTAGTTTCATTTCCAAAATTTCCATTTTCATCTGACAGGTAAAGCTCGAAAACATTTGCTGATGAAAAACAATTGCTATTTGAAGGCATGGATATTGGCACTGAAATGCTGCTTCCGCGTCCATACATTCCAGCCTCTACAACCCCTATGTTTAATTGAGCATTAACATGAAGTGTAAAAAGCGTGAGAATTAAAACAATTGGGATGGGTAATAATTTCCTCATTTTAGCTGGACATAAATCTAAGAAACTATTCTACCAATTGCAAAGACAATAAATATTATACAATTTCTTTATTTAAATGCACCTCATAATTAAGTTTATCTATTAAAAAAACCAAATCACGCGAACATTACTTCACAGTAACAAATAAATGAGGAATTTGTTACTGTTTTTTTCGTATCATTATAATTCCCCACAAATGATAGATTTGGCAGATGAATTATATGAAAAGCAGGAACTGTTATTTATTGAACTTTTTCAATTGTGACCTGATATAAAGGCCGGCAGGACTGAGCATATTTAACGGCCAGTTGCCGGTTGCGGAAGCACCCGGAAGTAATAATGCAGTAGTTTCTTTCTTATCGGTTATATTCCAGTTTGCAGAGCTTAATTTGTGTTTTTCCATCCAGCTGAACCATTTCTCCGTTTTTTCAACATCAAAAACACCGTCTCCTGTTGCTTCACCAACACCCCATTCTGTCACAAAAACTGGCAGCCCGGAGTTCAGGGCCTGATCTGCCCTGCGCATCAGCACTTCCTGGTGGCTTGGCTCTGAAGCATAAAAATGAAATGAGTACACAATGTTTTTGAATCCCCTGAGTGGTTCTTTTGCTACGACGTCAATGTCCTGATCCCAGTGCGGGCTGCCAACTACAATTACATTTTCCGGATCGTACCTGCGGATCTCTGCCACAATTACACCGGCATAATCTTTCACCACCTTCCATTCGACTTTTTCAGGTTCATTCCAAATCTCATAAATCACGTTGGGTATACCCGCATATTTTTTACTCATCTTGCTAAAAAACAATTTTGCCTGATCTATGTTCACGTTTGCATGGTGGTCATGCCAGTCGATCAGCACATAGACACCCTGCCGGATTGCCTCATCGATCACAGGAATGATTAATTGTTCCTGTCCTTCCGGATCTTTTAGGTACCCGCCCTGTGGCTCAACCGCCATGGACACCCTGAGTAAATTAATGTTGAAATCTGTTTTCAGCCAGCGTACTACTTCAGGATTATAATATTTTCTTCCACCCCAAATGCTCCAGGAAAGGCTTATACCCCTTAATTGCGGTGGTTGATTGTTTCTGTCTACCATCCTCCCGCCTGCAACTTTTAAGGCACCATGTTTCTTTACAGGACTTACCTGCTGTGCAGCACTAAAAAAACAAAACCCTGATAAAAGAAGGGATATACAGCCAAATCTGATGAGTCCGTGCATTAGCTTATTCATACTCTGGTGTCATTAAGCAGTTCAATAAGAACTAAAATAAAGCATTTAAAATCATTCTATTGCTAAAAAACAGGGCTGCAAATGTTAATGATGGAGAAAAGGGCCGACAACTGGGTTAACCATTCATCAAAAGCCTGTGCTGTCAGGACAGTACAGGTTGGTTCTTTTAAAAAAGAAACGGATATTTATGTATTCAAGAAGTGACCAGCTGGCTTTTTGTTTTTGTGAGACCAGATATAATTTTTTAGTATGATGTTAGAAGACAAGGCGTTCTGGCTTTGGGATTTTTTAGGCCGTTTACATCCATTGGCGGTACACTTTCCGGTAAGTTTACTCTTATTTGCAGCATTCCTGGAACTGTTTACTTTGCGAAACTTCAATTCTAAGTTCCGTTCCGGTATTGATATGCTGCTCCTCGCAGGAGCTTTTTCGGCTGTACTGTCCGCTGCCTTTGGCTGGTTGCTGTATCAGCATGGTGATTATAGCGGCAACACCCTGGTCCTGCACCAGTGGATCGGGTTCACAACAGCAGCATTCAGTCTCATTACGCTGTTCTTTTTAAACCTGGTCCGCCGAAAAAATAAAACAGGGTATATCAGAACCTACCGGACCTTATTATTTTCAACAGCCATTGGCGTTTCGGCTGCCGGACATTTTGGTGCGAGCCTGACGCATGGTGATGATTTCTTATCCCAAACCCTCCCATGGAGCAAAGATTATAGTCCTGTAAACACCAGCAATTTCGATCTGACCAGTTTGGCAAAGGATACTGCTAAACTCAGCAAACAGCAGGAGATGGAATTAAATACTGAAGTGAGGGCTATTTTGGCGCACAATTGCTACAAATGCCATGGATCAGAGAAAGTCAAAGGAGATTTAAGACTGGACGGAAAGCATATGGCTTTTAAGGGCGGTGAAAACGGCCCT
>NZ_DATHGC010000276.1:0-7424 GCF_035317785.1 Pedobacter sp.
TAAAATTTTTTATCATTAGCCAGGCTAGTCCTGAGACAGATTACCCTTACGGGTAAACAGACAAGCAGATCTGCAATTGATACTCCTAAAGTTCTTTTTTGAATGTAACAAAATGGTGAGCCGGCAAGGGTTTATTTTCGGGCAAAAATTACGATACCTGTATCTTTGTTTTGCCCTCCATTGAAGATCACTTTAAGGGTTCAGATCTTTGCAGCCTGTCCGCTCTGATTAATGCTTCTATATAGTAATAATCGGCATAAGTAATTGAAGCATCTATCTCCAAGCCATTAGGCTTATGCCCGGTAGAATGTAAAAGAAAAGAGCTGTTCGTGTCCTTACTCAGATATTTGTCCGACGAAAGCACAGCCAATATCTGTTCTGCTTTCTTACGATATAGTGATGCTTTAACCTTATCGGCAACAAAAGTGGAAAGTTCTAACATCGCGGAAGCAGTTATGGCAGCTGCAGAGGCATCTTTAGGCGCATTTGGAATCCCCGGGTCATTGAAATCCCAGTATGGGATAAGGTCTGGCGGAAGCCGTTCTAAGTAAACATCGGTAACCTTTTGGGCAAATTCCAGAAATTCTGACCTTTTGCTTTCACGATAACACATGGTGAAGCCATAAATGGCCCATGCCTGACCTCTTGCCCACATTGATTCATCTGAATAACCCTGGTGGGTCACTGCTTTGATCTTTTTACCCGTATTTCTGTCATAAACAACTACATGATATGAAGAATAATCAGGCCTGAAAGCATTTTTCATGGTGACCTGAGCATGGCTTACCGCCATATCATACAGTTCTCGTCCTCCCCCATTTTTTGATGCCCAGAACAGCATTTCCAGGTTGATCATATTGTCCATAATCGTATTGTGCTGCGGCCATTCCAAATTGGGGACGGATCTGGGCCAGGATAAAATGGTTCCTGTGTTAGGATTGAAAAGTGTTGCCAGTGAATCGGCTGTCCGCAGGATCACCTTTTTATATTCTTCATTATGAGTAAGTCGGTAGCCATTACCAAAACTATTGAAAATTTGAAAGCCAAGGTCATGGTCTACTGCTTTTTGGACAGACAGCCGAGTTAATTCCCGGGTAAATTTATCAGCTTCTATTTTCCATTTTTCCTGATTTGTGGCTTCAAAAAGATACCAGAGCACCCCAGGCCAGAAACCACTGGTCCAGTCTTCATAGTCAACATAACGCCATTTGTCGGCACCGTTGTTTACATTTCTGGGTATATTTATGGCTCCTTTGGGTATTTCCTGAAGGGTTCTAGTTGCCTGTTTCTCTAAATAATGCAGTTGTTCGGAGTTCAGGTAGTTATTGCTGCTGCAAGCAGTTATTGTTATTGCAAGAAAACAAACTGCAATGCTTCTTTTGATGTAATTACGCATAAAATGTGACTTTGACTATTGGCGGATTTAATGATTTTTTCCGTACGGTTCTGTCCAAGGAGAAAAACAGCAAGATGAATTCAAATTATGGCCTTTTGTTCTCCCCCGCCGCTTGATGATCTGCAGACTTTTCATTCTTATCTATCTCAGCTATCCTTGCAGCTATTTTATCCCAGTGTGTTTTTATCTTTTCCGACGAAACTTCTTCTTTTTTAAAAGAGAATGCCAATCTTTCTTCTGCTAAATCGTTTGTAAGATTTCTTTTCTTCATAACTACAGGACATAGGAATTTCAAATAGATACTCAGTTGTGTAAAATTTTTGTGCTAATTTTATAAAGTGTCAAATCTCAGCAATTGTTTTGTTTATTTAAAATATTGATTTTAAACACAAAAGCTCTTAAATCTGAAAGATTCCATACCTGATTAAACCCCAATGATCATCGGATTACTGATAAATCCAGCTGGTCTTGTTTTAAAACCCGAAATTAAGTCCGGCAACCTGCACCAGCTTTAATTCATTTTTTTCAGATTTTATAAAATCGTCTATCATTGAGCTGGCAGACCTATAAAAACGATCTCTTATGTCACCGATTGAACCAATTTGTATTCTGTTTTGCCAGAATTCAACAAAAAGATCCTGTAAAAGATGATCAGCTAAATCCTGATTTCTAGTCATTTCAACTGTGTAATTCAATAAATCAGGATAGAGCGCAGTATGGAGCGAGGCGAAAGCTTCTATCTCACCGTTTATCGAATTGTTCCATAAAATCGTCAGTTTGTCAAGTTTGTTCATAAATTTCTCTTGTCTGTTCAGTCATTCGGTATCTCCCTAAGACACGCTTCCGTTTAAGGCATTCTATTAATGCATCCTGCTTTAAAAAAGCAAAATCCGTTTGACAGGCAAATGAAGGAAAACCATAAAATTTTAAGAAAGATTTTGACATTTTGTTTATTTGGTTGAAACAAATCTATAAAAGCTAAACCTGTTTAGCAATAGATTAGTAAATTTTATATTTTTTACTAATAAAGCACTCACTTGTTGAAGATATCAATATCATAATACAGAATTAAATATCAAAATAATACCATATATGGACTTTTATTTAAAATTTGACAATTAAAAAATAGATTATATTCGAGATAATTCCGTTCATTACAGCAAATAAACGTCATTAATACGATTAAAAGCAAAACTTAATTGATTTAAACTTTACGCTGAACTAAAATTTTATTTTCCTGTACCAAGGAAAAATAATGTTCCAAAGGCGGGCTGGTCACGGTCGTAGCCCTCAGGCCGCTGCTTTTTCAAAACCTGTTCAGTAAATGGCATAGATAACCCTTTTACCAAAACGTAGTGGTTATATACCATTTCATAAATTGGGATAAACCTGCCCCTGCTGATATCTGAAATTTTATTCCATACGCTGTATTTGCCCGTAATGTCTTTCCAGGTTAAAAAGGGTACCTCATTTCCCAGGTTATATTTTGCTATGTATTCAAATCCCTTAAGCAATCTGTTATCCAGGGCTTTATACAAGTCATCTCCCTGGTTATTAGCGATCTCGCAAATAGCAGCCAGACCACCGGCACCGAGCATAGAATGCCCCTGATCACGCCCGCTTTCCTGAATCTGGCCGCTATCACTGATGTAGTTTCTTATCGTTCCGTTATCATTGCCATTGTTATAAAAATCAATGGCTTTATTATACATCTTTTCATTATCAAGATATATCGCCGCCCCAATGTACATCCTGGTTACTATAGCCCCCCAGTTACCGTTAGTATATGCTTTGGCCTGATAGAATTTATCGCATACCGGGAGAAAAATTTCTGTTATCATTTTATTAATTTTAGCAATCTGTTCGGTGGTAATTCCTTTATAACCATATTTAAGAATTTCCATTGCATTAATTATTTTAGATCCTTCTAAACCTGCAAGTAAGGGCGCATCGTTTGTCGAAGGAATTGATTGTAAAGTATCCGCGTACACTTCTAAAATCTGAACTGATTTTTTTGCATGCGCTTCGTCTTTAGTAGCTGCCCACATCATCGCATTTAAATAGGCGGCGCTAAAGTCAGCCTCCATTTTACTTTTAGTATAGGCAAATTTACCGTCCCTTGAAATCACTTTAAAAGGCCCTTTTATCTCATATTGAGAATTTGAACAGGGGTGACTCAATAACAATTGATAGGAATCATACCCCGGCAGTATTTTTTGCTGAACCACTTCGTAAATGTGGTCCAGTGAAGCCTGCGAATGTAAAATACCAGGATGCGTAAAAACACGCTGCGCCTGAATTTTTTCAAGGGAAGATATTAAAAATAAAAGTAGAATGATTTTAATGCTGTGTTTCATAATGCGTATTTAACAAGTAAATTAAATTTATATCGAATCCCATCGTTTCAGCTTTTGAAGAAATCAAGCTTACTGTAATTTTTATAGCGCCATATTGCCTCCAGAAAATAGTAATCTGCATAAATAATTGGCACATCAATTTGAGAATTGTTGGGTTTATGCCCCGTGCTGTGTTTCAATAAAAAATAATTATTGCTTCCTTCTGTGGCCAGGTACTGATCTGCACAAAGTGCCTTTAACAATTGTACTGCCTGCTGGTAATAACGATTGTTTTTACCAGCATATTTACTAAGCTCAAATAATCCTGAAGCCACAATTGCAGCTGCTGAAGCATCCCGCGAAGCATTGGGGATATCTGGGGCCTGGAAATCCCAATAAGGAATATGGTCCGGGATTTTATTCGTCTGAGCCAGAAAATAATCAGCCGCTTTTATAGCCTGGTTTAAAAATCTGCTGTCGCGTGTTTCACGGTATAGAACGGTGTACCCATAAATCCCCCAGGCCTGCCCCCTTGACCAGCAGGTTTGATCGGCATAACCCTGATGGGTCATCCTGCGCAATAACTTGCCTGTAACCGGATCAAAATCAAGAACATGAAAACTACTGTTATCCGCTCTCCATCTGTATTTTATATCTGTATTGGCATGTGCCAGCGCAATTTTGTAGAAAGAAGAATCTCCGCTCACTTTTGTTGCCCAAAAAAGCAGTTCCAGGTTCATTAAATTATCGATGATTACCGGGTAATGAAACTGTCTATTATCCCAGGATTTTATTGCACCTACCTCAGGATGAAACCTGGTAGACAAAGATATCGCTGCTTGTAATAATACCTGTTTATAAGCTTCATTATGTGTTATTTTATACCCGTTGCCAAAAGAGCAATACAGCATAAAACCCAGATCATGGGTACCTTTGTTGTCTTTTTGGCCGGCAATACCTGCGGTCCATTTCTCCGCATACTTTTCAAAGCGCTTATCACCAGAAAGCTGGTTCATATACCACAAGCATCCCGGAAAAAAACCACTGATCCAGTCCCCTGCCCGCGATTCACTCAAAGATCCGTCAGCACCCGTATCACGGGCATATCGTGTGGTGTCCGGATATTTCTGCACAAAAGCCTTATACTGGCTTGCAGCAAGCCTAATCACTTTTTGAACCGGTACATCAGCCTGCATTTGCGCGCTTGCATTTACTGCAGCCATCATAAAAACCAGCGTAAGTATTTGTCTTGTTTGAAACATAAGATATTGTGTTAAAATCCAGAAAATTTGTAAATAGAAGTACTGCCGTATACCTCTGCCGGTGTTAAAACAGTTGAAGGAAATGCAGGTTGGTTTGGTGAATCAGGGAAATGCTGTGTTTCCAGACAGAATGCTGTCCTTAATTCATCCCTACTCCCGCTTTTAAATGTCAGACTGCCGTCCATAAAATTTCCGCTGTAAAACTGCAAACCAGGCTCCTGTGTGTAAACATCCATTGTCATTCCGGAGTGGTCGCCCTTAACAGTAGCAGCATGTAACATACCCATACCTTTTCTCTGATTCAGTATGTAATTGTGATCATAACCTTTTCCGTTAACTAACTGTTGATTTTCATCGTTTATACGAGCGCCTATAGCTGTCATCTTTGTAAAATCAAAAGGCGTACCCGCCACCTTCTCAATTTCCCCTGTTGGAATTAATGAGGAATCGACAGGTATATATCTGTCAGAATACATTTTCATACTGTGATTTAGAATGCTGCCGCTGCCTTCTCCATTTAGATTAAAGAAAGCATGATTGGTCAAATTTACCACAGTTGTTTTATCGGTTTTTGCCTGATAATTAATTTTCAATTCATTATTATCAGTTAGCGTGTAAGTTACCCGGATCTCTAAATTTCCCGGATATCCTCCTTCCATATCTTTAGATAAGTAATGAAATTCAATCTGATTTGAATCAGTTTGTTTGGCATCCCACACGACATTCTGGTATCCGCTTTTACCACCATGAAGACTATTTACACCGTTATTGGCATCAAGATGATAGAGCTTCCCGTCCAGCATGAACCTCGCTTTTGCAATGCGATTGCCATATCGGCCGATAGTAGCACCATAATAAGACCGGGAATTGATGTAGTCTGTAATGCTTTTAAAGCCAACCACCACATCCGTTAATTTTTTATTTCTGTCTGGGATCAGCAGGCTGACTAAACGGGCCCCATAATTCGTCAGTTTTGCCTCTGCATTTCTGGAATTTTTCAGGGTATAGAGCGCCGTGATCTTACCATTAAATTCGGTCTTAAAGGAATCGGCTAAAAGTATGAATATTTGATTGGAATCAAGGGCCGAGCTGCCATTTGTATCGGATGTTTTCTTTTCTGAATGACAAGATGATAACGCAAATCCTGCTATACCCGCAAGACTTAATATAGATTTTAGTTTCATAGGATGATTGTATCGTTAATGTGAGTTATTATTTAAATCATTGATAAAAAGCTGCAAGTGCAATAAGATGCCGAGGCACTATAAGTTGATATAGCGTGAAGATCTTCCATTAGGACGGCTAATCAATTTTTTCTTCTGGCATACCCCTTTAAATTACATAAATTTTTCCTGGTAACCACTGTGTGATTACCTATGTTTTATTGATGTAAAAGGTCCGTTCTACAGCTTTTGCCGTTTTTAGTTTAGGTACCTGGCTTTGACCGTACTGCCATGCAACTACAGTAACCTTCACCGGAAATTTAGCCCGTGGAGGTATTTGTGTGAATACAAGTACATCCCCATCTATTTCTGCAGGACCATTTTTGATATAATAGCTGACCGGAACCGGGGCGTCTGAAACAGCGCGAAGTTTAATTGACCGTATTCCGGCCTTTTGTGCCGGTATGTCAGGGAAATTAATTTTCTGATCCTTTCCTTCGGTATTGCGAAAAGGTATTTTCAGGTTCGCCTGCTGAACACTGGATTTATATTTTTCATCACCGGGCTCGGTGGCCATAAGCCAGATGTCATTCGTCCGTTTCTTATTCTCCATTCCCATCCGGTAAAAGGAAACCTTAAAGGTCGTGTCATTTACCTGAATTACCGGCCCGCATATTCTTGATATTTTAACGGATGGGGATTTTTCGGAAGTAGCACGTAATAGTGCGGAAACATGGAAAGTCAGTCCGTCAGACAAGGGATTAAACTTTAACTTATAACCTTCGAACCCTGATGCCGGCAACACGCTTCCGTCCTGAGCATAAGCAATTCCCCTGCGGATTTTTCCCCTTGCCGAAGCATAATATTTCTCGGTCGCTGTTGCCATCTGTTTGTCAAAGGCCCAGCCGGCTTCATCTTTTGCACCTGAATAAATACCATATGGGGCTGAAGGAGCTTTCAATATCTCATCCTTTCTCCAGCGGTCTACCCGCCAGCCTTTCGCCGGATCTACCGCTTTCAATACCACCGGCTTATCCAGCGGCCCGGCTTTAGGCAAGCGTTCTTTCGATACCTTTGAGAGGAACATGCATAGAAAATCAACCAGCTCATCAGAAAAGTCAAAATGACCATGTCCCGCATCACACAAATAAGCTATTGGTGCTTTTGGATTGGCTTTCACATAATTCATCGCAGGTGCAATTCGCTGGTCTCCCCATTCATATTCGCCCATCACAAACAAACCGGGAATGCCGTTGATATTACTTGC
>NZ_DATHGC010000277.1:0-8873 GCF_035317785.1 Pedobacter sp.
ACACTGCGATAAAATCGTCCGGCAATGTTGGTATACTCGAGCGTATATGTGCCGGGGGGCACGTCTGGCAGCAATTTGTCATTGCCTTTTATATTTCCCCTTTCATCTCTCCAGGTAAATGCATCATTTGCTGTGGGATGCATGATTATCGTTTGTGTTTCTGCACAGGGCCGCGGATCGAGAATCCTGACTTCATCTGCTCCTAAAACGGATGATTCAAATATCTCCTCGGTACTCCCCGGCCTGGTCATGGACACAACCACCGGGCCGTCAAAATCTCCCAGGTCATCAGACCCCCGGGCGTATGCCCAAACAAAATATGGCGGCCCATCGGTTACTATAGTTTGAAATGGCACACTGGTCCTGGGGGTAAAGGAACCCCGATCGGCATAGTAAAGCTTAATGATCGCTCCCGCAGGGGCAAAACCATTGATGGTGTGATTGGTATAATTCGTTATTCTGAAATGAGGTTCCGGATCGGCTTGCGCCTTACCTTTTTCGGCAATACAAGCTAATATCAGGAACATGGTCAGCGTTCTTAATTTAAGTATCCCTGAAATGTGATTTAGCGCCTGAAGCATTCCCCCCATAATTTTCCGGAAGCATAAGATACAAAATAAGCGGCTGAAATGAGAAGACCGCTGAGATAAAAGAAGGGCTATATCCGTAAAAAAAGAGGCTGTCCAAAAAAATCGGGCAGCCTCTGCATTAGAAACGTATTTTTAGATTAGAGTCTGAAGGAAATACCCAGGTTAACTGAGTAATCTGCAAATGCTGCATCGCCGTTTACAAAGGTAGCCCCGGTTTGTCTTGCGCGGTCCGTAACGCTTTGGGTTCTTTTTCTGTACACTGCAACTGGTACCGAAGCATAGAAATTGATCTTGCTCAGCTGGTAGGTAATGCTTGGCTCCACTGAGATCACATAGCCTGGTCTGCGGAAATCGCCGCTGCCGCCGATGACGTCATGGATAGGAATACCTTCTACACGTGCACCTCCGGACAATACCCATTTGCTGATTGCATAATTAGCGCCTACTCTGGCCATAAATTGATCTGGCACACTGCTGATCGCCTCGTTGGCTATGGTTGCGCTGACAACTTCACGGTAAGTCCTTACGCCGTTGTTCTGACGTGGATTTGCCAGGTAGAAAGCGTTGGCGTACAGGCCAAGGTTTTTACCTACGTTGGTAAAACCGTTCAGTTCTAAAGTCAGACCGGTACCGCCGTCGCCCAGTTGTATCGACTGATCTACGGTACGAAGTTCACGGGTGTTCCCGGCTCCCTGTTGGGTCCAGTAGTCCATATAGTCATAATCACCGGTAGCGAACTTGATGCCCAGTCCTACCTGAAGGTTGGCTTTTGGATTCTTCACTGGATCAAACAACCAGCGGTATGCGGCGACCCGGATGTCTCCTAAACCGAAAGAACGCATCTTGCCACGCGCTTTGGCATTTCCGCCGTGCTCATATTTGGAAGACCTCATATTGGAAATCACCGGAACATCGATCATTGCCGACCAGCGGCTGTCGAATATGCGGATCAGGGAAATATCGGTGGCAAACTGGTGGTTGATCACCTCGTTACCGAGTTCAAGCCGCTCTTTCTGATAAACATCTCCTTTGAAGTGCTTGTTGGACATGAAATAACGTTCATTGACATTGAGCACCCAGCCGCCTGCGGTGCCAAGCTCTCCTTCAGGATGCTCGGTCATGGAACAGATGCCACCTGTACTGCGGATGGCGACACAGCCCTGGGCCTGGGTCTTTGAGGCAAATAAAGTTAATGTGGCGAGTGTGGAGAGCGTAAGTAGAATTTTCTTCATGTTTTAAGAATTAGGATTTATAGCTTGTTTGAATTTATTTTAATGATTTGATCTGATTTGCTTTGAGCTTGTTTACAATGTGTTCACCAATTTTATTACCTACGTTTACCCCGTTTTCAATTCCATCCATAAAATGGATACCCCCCCAGAATCTGCTCATTGCGGCTTCTTTTGCGGCGTGGTTAAACGAAATGAACTTCCTTGATTTCAATCCGTATTTTTCCTCTACATCGTCTGTATAACTGAAATCATCACCAAAGTAATAGGTAAGAATGGTTGCTGTGGTTGAGGAGATGTGTGAATGGCCGCTCATGTACTCCGGAAAGGGAGGAGTTTGCAGCATAGGTTTCCATTTAGGATCTATTAGTCTTCTGACAGCGGTTTCAGGACGGATCCTGTTGCTCCGGTATTTCTCATCCCAGCAGCTGATGAAGCTGTCTGTAAGACCCAGGGTGACCACTGTATAGATTTCCAGTGTTTTTGAGAAGTTAACTTTGGCTTTCTGACAGGCTATACCGGTGATGCCGATCCAGTGTGCCCCGGGGGAGATCTTTTTCAACCCTACCAGTAAATGTCCTTCATTTTTAAGGGCAAAGGGATTGCAGTCCCAGAATGCGGCTATTTCCCTGTGCTCGGTCGTCAATCCGGAGCCTCCTTCTATATAATTTGCCATCAGGAGTTTGAAAAAGGGAGAATTTTTATCTTTTGAATAAGGAATGGGCGGAACTGATTTGAACGCTTGTGCGGAATCAATAAAAAATGGACGTACGGTGTTAAAATAAGGCTCTACAGGTGCAAAAAATGCAGGTGGAGTCGGATACCAGCTGCCTTCTGTGTTGAGCGGCGTATAGCGCGGGTAATTGCTGATCTTGTTGTAGCGGTCCTTTTTGGCGTACGGCATGATCTGTTTGATGACCTGATTGGCATAGGACTGCGAGTGCGCGATGATTTCGTCAGAGAAACCGATCTTACGGCAGGAATCGAGAAATTGCTTTTCAAAGGCACCAAACTGCTTGCCGGAAGGCTGCATTTTCTTTGCCGTGCCTGTCATGGCCAGGATGGCGCTCAGCTGAGGGGAATATGCTCCTGAATCTAAAGGAGTGGTGATGTCTGGAAATTCGTTTAAAACACCTTTTAAGGGCACCACACTGGAATCATTCAAAGCCAGTACGGTATATCCTGAGATGCAGGCATAAGAATAAAACCGGCCGGCCAGTGGTGGATTGGTTACATCGTGGATCATGAACTGCGTCATCTGTTCCAAAACCTTGGCAATATCTTTATTGGTCAATTCCGGATCTTTCTCTTTTTTCATACAGCTCATTAAGCAGAGCAGCAACGCACAGCAAATTATCAGTTGTTTCATTAGTATCGTTTTCATGGTTAAGATGATCGGTTTATTTCTTATTGAACTGGAAAGCCCGCATTTTTTGCTGATTGATCCCTACATACAGGGTATTGTTTAAAGCAATGACACTTCTTACATCGCCTTTTAGCTTCAATCCGCTTTGCAGGTCAGGCACATAGGTAAATCCACCCTTGCCATTGCCTTTCAGCAATACGCCGTGGTTGGCGTCGTACCGGCCAAAACGGATGCGGGACTGGTAGATGTTTCCGCAAAGCAGCAGGTCTTTGTTGCCATCGCCATCGTAATCTATTGGTGTGATGGTGTATACCGGCGAGAACTGGGCCTGTACCGGCAATTGCTTTTCTTTGAACTTGCCATCGGCAGTACTTTCAAAATATGCGGTTTTCAGGTAATTGGCCTTTAATGTCTTTGCATCTTTCATCTCCTCTGGTGTGAATACTTCTTTCAGAGTGGCGTCTGCGTAGCTTTTGTAATCCGGGAAACGGGGACGCATAATGCTCATCTGATCCAGCATTTCATCTCTGGACAGGTAAGGATAGCTCTTGCCCTGGATATAAAAACAAAGGATAGGGTCTACTGCCCCGTTGTCATCAAAATCTTTGTAACAAAGTTCTGCCGGTTCTGTCTCGCTCACACGACACTGGCTGTTCAGGCCGAGGTTACCCACTACCAGATCAGGTTTTCCATCCCCGTTGAGGTCCTCTGCTTTCAGGGTATTCCACCAGCCGGTGTATTCTTTATCAAAATATTTGCTGGTCCTGTTCTTCAGTTTACCGCCATCATTGATAAATGCGCTAAGCGGCATCCAGTCTCCTACCAGAATAAGGTCTTGCTTTTTATCTCCGTTCAGGTCCAGGCATGCGGCATCTGTAACCATGCCCATGTGCTCCATATCCGGTGCTATCTTTTTAATCTGGTCTGTAAAGTGCCCTTTGCCATCATTGATCAGGATAAAGCTTTTTGGGGCTTCAGGATATCTGGAACCTGTATTCCGGCCTCCTACAAAAAGATCCGGACGGCCATCGCCATTGAAATCAGCACTGCGTACGCAGCTTTTGCTCACACGCATTTCCGGTAATGAGCTGGCAGATTTCGAAAGGTTACCCTTGCCGTCATTGAGGTATAGCCGGTCCTGAAACAATGGATCGGCATCTTTGTAATCGCCATATCCACCACTTACCACATAAAGGTCTGTTTTGCCATCGCCATTGGCATCAAAAAACAAGGCATCGGCATCCTGGCTTTCTTTATCGCTAATAAAAGGCTGCTGGTTTTTGACGAACTTCCCATTCTTCTGCTGTATGAACAGGGCACCCGTTTCGTGTAGATCACCGCCTACGTAGACATCCTCAAGTCCGTCTCCGTTCACGTCTCCTTTAGTCATGCAGGGGCCAGCAAAAGAAAGCGCATTGACCAACAGCGGCTGGCGTTTGTAGTCATTGATCTCGTTTTTAACCTGGGCCGATACTATTGCTGAGCTGATTTCTGTAAATATAGCTTTCGGGGGCTGAGGCTTGTGATAGGTCTCTGTTGCTTCCTCTTCCTTTAAATACATCAGCCGGTTACCCGACACTTTTTTCAGCACCTGCTTTTTGCCGCTAAGCCATACGATCTGCAGGGAGTCGATGTCTTTGTCCTTGCCCAGGCCAAAGTGCAGCATGGCAGATACGCTGGACAAATATCCTTTTGAGGGCATTTGCTCTATGCACTGCTGTTTTCCTTTGTTGAACAGGGTAACTACTGCACCGTAGCCACCGGTGTTTTTGCCGGCACCAGTCAGTTTTAATTTTAAATAATGTTTGGTGGAGTCAGCCTGGTTTTGGTAGACAAATGCGGCTCTGTTGATGTTGTTGACAACAATGTCCAGATCTCCGTCATTGTCCAGATCACTGTATACCGCTCCATTGCTGTTTGAAGGGATGTCCATACCCCAGGCTTTACCCTTATCGGTAAAGGTAAGGTCGCCGTTATTTTTGTAGATGTAGTTCTTGACATCAGAAGAAGGCATGTTATTGAGCATGTCCAGGATGTGTTTGGGTTCTACTTGTCCGCCAACACTCTGAAAATAGTTCGCGTTGTATTTGATGACGTCCATATTGGTGAAATCACGCATGTACCCATTGGTCACAAACAGGTCTTTCCAGCCGTCATTGTCATAATCTGCAAATAAAGGGGCCCAGCTCCAGTCTGTGTTGGAGATGCCGGACAGCTGACCGACCTCACTGAAAGTACCATTGCCGTTGTTGATGTGCAGCATGTTGCGCATGTACTGGTAATAAAAACCGTTGCGCAGGTTGATGTTAAAGGATTCATAATTGTCCAGACCGGCCAGCAGTTTTTGCCTGCGGTTGTCTTCGGGCAGCATATCCAGGGTATAAATGTCGGGCTGGCCGTCATTATTGATGTCTGTGATGCTGTTGCCCATTGAAAATAGCGTAATGTGGTCCAGATTGTTTCGCATCTGGTCTGTAAATGTCCCATCACCGTTGTTGATGTACATAAAATCGGGTACGGCGTAGTCATTGGACAGGTAGATGTCCGGTAATCCGTCTGTATTGATATCTGCTATACCGGCGCTGAGCCCATAAGACAAGGTCGAAGTATTCAGCCCGGCTTTTTTGGTCACATCGGTAAAATGGTTATTGTCATTTCTGTACAGTTTAGGGCCGGAAAGCGGATCATCCTGTTTTCTCAGTTCCTGTATGGTCACGTCATCCAGGTTGCTCAGGACATTGATGTTTTCATTCACCAGGAACATGTCCAGATCACCGTCCCGGTCATAATCAAAAAAGTGCGATTGTGTGCTGTAAGAGGTATCTGCAAGGCCGTATGATTCTGCTTCATCGATAAAAGTTGGTAAGCCTTCACTGTTCAGTCCCTGGTTGATGAAAAGCTGGTTTTTCCTGTATTTGTCCTCAAATCTGCCTGAGTAGCAAACATAAATATCGAGTCTGCCGTCACCATTGACATCTGCCATGTTTACTCCATTCTTCCATCCTCCGGTTCTGGCCCCTACTCCTGCCAGGTCTGTGATGTCTGCAAATTGCATATCTCCCTGGTTGAGGTAAAGTTTGTTCCCGCCCATATTGCTGGAAAAATAGACTTCATCAAGCCCGTCATTGGTGAGGTCGCCAACAGCAACTCCGCCGCCATTGTAGAACGCCTGATAGTTAAGAATATTCCGGTCAAAGTCCTCCTTGATCACATTGTTAAAAAGAATCCTGGTCTTTGAAGAGTCCATCAGTTTAAACAGTGGGTTTTCAGCGACTGTATCTTGTCCGTTTTTACCGGACTGACTGCAGGAAGCGAATAGAAAAAGACATGCAACAGGTAAGTAGAATTTTGCCATTGTAGGTATTATAGAATAAGAGAAAACGATTTAGTAATGTAGAAACTTAAATATGGCTGCGTAAGCCTGATTGAGTGATCGGTTCATACAGTTTAGTTTTTCGGTTTATTTGGTTGTGCCTGCATTTGATTCAGGCTGTTTTAATGTCACTGGAACCTTACAGTGTAATATTTCAATGACACTAAAATAAATATATAGCTTTTCTTCTTTAAATTCCTAATTAATTTTTCGGGGCAGGCGTAATAATTCTGATTAAAGGACAACAGGCTGATCGAAAAGTCCTATACAGATAGCGGGGTTTCTTTAAAATAATTACTTATACTTGTTGCTATAGAATCCCTGCTATGAATAGAAAGTTATCCTTGATCGAGGGTACAATGTATGCCGGGGGCCGCACGCCTGTTAATGTGGTCTCAGCAGTAAAAATTAAAGGAAATATTGAATTGCAGTGTTTGCAGGAAGCGCTCGGGAAAGTGCAGGCAAGACACCCCCTGCTGCGTGTTAATGTCATAGAAGATGACTCCAATATCCCTCATTTTATCACACAGGAGCCTTTGGGGAAAGTGGAGGTACGGATAGCGACCCGGTACACCGACAAGGACTGGCAAAAGGAAGCTGCCAGGGAATGCCTGAAACCTTTTGATGCGCAGCATGAACTGCTGATCAGGGTGGTGTGGCTTGCTGCTGATGACGTTTCCGAACTGATCTTTGTGTGCCACCATTGCATATGCGATGGCAGGTCGGTGCTGAACATTATTGATGAAACCCTGCGATTGCTTGCTGAGCCCTTGCTGGATATCGGCAGCTATACCTCATTTGGTTCGGTACAGGAATTTATTCCGGAAAAAATGAGGAACAGTAAGCTCAATCAGTTTAAAACGGCACTGGTCTCTGTGATTGCAAAGCTGGCATTGTCGCTGGTTGCTTTTAAAAAGGAAATAAAACGGAACCGCCCCTACCTGCTCTATTGGAAACTGGATATTGAACAGTCGGCGCGGATACTGGCAAAATGCAAAGCAGAAGAGGTTTCTGTTAATGCGGCAATAAGTGTGGCATTCGAAAGCGCTTTTAAAAGTACAGGTTCTTCAAAATTTCACGATAAAATGTACTGTGCAGTGGATATGAGAAAATTCATCCCGCAGGTAGCGGCCAATATGATCTTTGCTTACCCGTCGATGATCGACCTGAGCCTGAAAAAATGCAAAAGCAATGATTTTTGGTCTCAGGCCCGCTTTATAAAAGAAGACCTGCAGGAGAAAATAAATAAAATGGACGTCAGTGGTGTTTTGATGTACAGCGAGAGTTTGATGCCTTCCCTGGCCAAAATGACAAAGTATGCGCGGGCCGAAAAAGGTGTGCATGATTTTACCTTGTCTAATATGGGCCGGGTGGACATTGAGGAGCGGTATGGCAATATGGAAGTCGATGCTGTGTATCCTCATGCCACTATATTTCCTTTTGGAAATCCCTCCACCCTGTTTACCACCAGTTTTAAAGGCCAGATTGATTTTATTTTCACCTCTGATGAAGTGTTTTTAGCATATGATGAGGCTGTTTTATTGAAAAATGAAGCCATGCGCCTGCTGATTGAATCCGCAGGCTGATTTTTTTAATACTATTTTTCTAAACAAGGAAATGATGTAAATTGTTATCTTGTTGAAAACCAATTTTTAATGTATGAATACACGCCGCGACTTTTTGCAATTACTGGCTGCATCGGCCATTACTTTACCCCTTACACCCTTATCCGGACTGGCAAATGAGGTGAAGATCATTGAGGAAAATTATGATGGCCCTGTTTTAAGGGTAGCTATTATGGGACTGGGCGGGTATGGCGGCCGTGTTGCTGATGCCATGCGCGACTGCAAGAAGGCAAAGCTGGTCGGCGTGATCAGCGGCACTCCTTCTAAAATTACAAACTGGCAGAGCAAATATGGCATCCCCGAGAAGAATTGTTACAACTATGAGAGTTTTGATGCCATCAAAAACAACCCGGATATAGATGCAGTATACATCACTACTCCAAATGGGCTGCACCATAACCAGGCGATCCGCGTGGCAAAGGCAGGAAAGCATGTGATCTGTGAAAAACCTATGGCATTAAATGCCAAAGAGGGACAGGAAATGGTAGATGCCTGTAAAAAGGCAGGTGTGAAACTACTGGTGGGCTATAGAATGCATTTTGAGCCTAAGACCCTGGAAATCATCAGAATGAGAAAAGCGGGTGAGTTTGGAAAGATCATGTTTTTTCAGGGCCTGTGTGGTTTCAATATCGGCGACCCTAATCAATGGCGCTTAAATAAGCAGCTGGCCGGCGGCGGTTCGCTGATGGA
>NZ_DATHGC010000278.1:0-2114 GCF_035317785.1 Pedobacter sp.
CTTTTGCCGAAGGCCTCGAAATGAAGACAATTATCGGTGCCAATATCATCTCCCAGGAGAACAATGAATACAGCGGACGTACATTAAACATCTCTGATCAGGGCTATGCTGCTTCGCGCACCAGGAAGGAAGCATTCTGGTCTATTGAGAATTTCCTGACCTACAATAAAAAATTCAACGAAAACCACTCCGTCACCGGGCTGCTGGGTATCTCGTGGCAGAAAAGTACTTTCAACCTCAGCAGTGCCGAAGTACGGGGTTTTGCGACAGATTATTTATTATATAACAATCTGGGTGCAGGAAGCCTGAATCCGCAGGTCGGTTCAAACCGGTATTTGCAACAGCTCAACTCTTATTTTGGCAGGCTGAATTATAACCTTAAAGATAAGTATCTGTTCACGGTTACCGGCCGCGCAGACGGAACCTCCAGAGTTGGTGAAAGTAATAAGTACTCGTTTTTTCCTTCAGCGGCCATTGCCTGGCGAATTTCCGAAGAGAACTTCCTGAAAGATAGCAGAGTAATTTCCAATCTGAAGCTTCGCAGCAGTATTGGGGTTGCCGGTAATTCAGAAATACCGGCATATTCATCTCTGGCACTTTTGGGTACCGGTTATCCGACAGTTTTTAATGATGCTCGGGTCGTGGGTACAGGTCTAAACAGACTGGCCAACCGTGAACTGCGTTGGGAAAAGACCACACAAAGTGACATAGGTGTTGAGCTCGGTTTGTTCGATGGCAGAATAAGTTTAGAGCTTGATGCCTATTACCGGAAAACCACAGATATGCTGCTGGATGCACCTGTGCCGCGAACAAGCGGTTATATCAGCATCCGTAAAAACATAGGCTCAATGGAAAACAAGGGTATAGAGGCTGAGCTGAATACCACCAATTTTAATTCGGAAGACTTCTCCTGGAAAACATCTTTTAACATCTCTTTAAATAAGAACAAAGTCCTTACACTGGCTACTCCGGCAGATATATTCGGGATAGGCGGGCCTAACTTTACCAATCCGACCAATATCATCAGGATCGGGGAGGCAGCAGGCTCCTTCTGGGGACTTACCCGTTTGGGCGTATGGACTGAAGCAGAAAGGGCTGAAGCGGCTAAATTTGTGAGTTACAGAAATGGCCTTACGATGCTTCCGGGCGACATCAAATACCTGGATGTGAACGGAGACTATGCCATCAATGATGCGGATAGGACAATCATCGGAAATGGTAGCCCAGATGCATGGGGGGCCTTCTCCAATACTTTCAGGTATAAAAAGGTCGATCTCACCGTTGAGCTTCAGTATTCTGTCGGTGCCGATGTGATGGACATGACTACCCACTCCAGTGAAGACCGTCAGTCGCTGGCCAACAGCTACGCTACAGTGCTCAATGCCTGGACACCCCAGAACCAGAATACCCAGATCGCAGAAATCAGGGATACCCGCGCCGGTTATGTGACCAATGTCGACACCCACTGGATCAAAGACGCTTCATTCATACGCGGCAGAAATGTGTTGCTTGGATATACTTTCGGCAATGAAACCGTTCAAAAAATGCGTTTGAATAAGCTGCGGGTTTATGTATCTGCTCAAAACCTTTTCCTGATCACCAGCAAGGAACTTCAGGGCGATCCTGAAACCACGCCTACCGGCGGATACGCAAATGACGTCAATAACGTGTTCTCACAGGGAATGAACTGGCACAGTTACCCAAGACCAACAATCTTTATGCTGGGCTTAAACATAGGCTTATAATGTATTTCATTTATTCATTCAATTATGAAATCAATACTTAAAAAAAATATACTGATGAAAATTAACATGATAAAATATATCAGCAGCATAGCCCTTTTCGGACTATTGCTGCTTGGACCAGGCTGTAAAAAGTTTCTGGAAGAGCAGGACCCTTCAAACCTGACACCCGATAATTTTTACAATATACCAGAGCATGCCGAAGCGGCAATAGCCTCTGTGTACTCAGGCACAAGGTTTGTCGGAGACGGCGCCGGAATCTTTTCTTCCAACTGGCAGCTGCTCGAGGCTGTAACGGGGACCTCTACCACGGAGACTGCCCAGAATTCTGACCTTAATAACCTTTACGGACTGATCCACGACGCAAATACA
>NZ_DATHGC010000279.1:0-18286 GCF_035317785.1 Pedobacter sp.
CTGTTCTGCAAGAGCTACAATATATTTGATTAAACGCTTATCAAAACATTGGTTCTTATTTGTCCTTTCTGTGAAAATGAATTCTGTTTCTTTTGTTTCCATACACTGTTTTTAGTGTATAGCTCTTTTAGGAATCGACAACAACCGCAACCAGGTTCTCTTGAACTCTTTACAAATGACGGACACAATGCCTAAACATCTTCAGCCCTAATATTGTTAAGCTTTCATTACAAACCTCAATCCCTATGAACAAAATACAATTGGGCAACTCAGATTTACAGGTATACCCCATCGCCTTTGGCGGAAATGTTTTTGGCTGGACCACCGATGAGGCCAGATCATTTGAGATACTGGACGGCTTCACTGATGCCGGCTTTAACTTAATAGACACCGCAGATGTATATTCTGCATGGGTGCCGGGCAACAATGGCGGCGAATCAGAAACCATTATCGGCAACTGGATGCAGCAAAGAAAGGACCGCAAAAAAGTGATCATCGCTACCAAAGTAGGTGCAGGCATGGGGCCTGGCAAAAAAGGCCTGTCCAAAAAATACATCATCCAGGCCGCTGAAGATTCCCTGAAAAGACTAAAAACGGATTACATAGACTTATACCAGTCCCATTACGATGATCCGGATACACCGATACAGGAAACTCTCGAAGCCTATGACGAACTGATCAGATCAGGAAAAGTAAGGTGGATAGGCGCTTCCAATATGTCACCGGAACGACTGATCCAGTCACTGGAACTGGCAAACAAGCTCAACCTGCCCAAATACCAGACCCTGCAGCCTGAATATAACCTGTACCAGCGCGAGGGCTATGAAAGCAATTATGAACAGATTGTACTCGACAATCAATTGGGTGTAATCAGTTATTACTCACTGGCCAGCGGATTTCTGACCGGAAAGTACCGTTCTGAGGAAGACCTGGATAAAAGCCAGCGGGGCGGCGCCGTAAAAAACTTCCTGAATGAAAGGGGTTCCAGGATACTCAAAGCACTAGATGAAGTTTCTGAACAATACAGTGCCGACCAGGCCAGTGTTGCCCTCGCCTGGCTCATTGCCCGCCCCTCGGTCACTGCACCGATAGCAAGTGTAACCAGCCTGGAGCAGCTAAAAGATCTGGTCAGGGCGGCAGAATTGAAATTAAATACAGAAGATATTGCTATATTAGATGATGCCAGTGCATGGAAGTAATTCATGCAGCATCTGACCTATGAACCAACCCTCCACCCCATTTTACACCAGGCTTGCCATGGTGTTGTTTTCCATCATCTGCATTGGATACCTAGCCATTTTGGGTCAGACACTCCTTGCCCCCCTGCTCACTTCTTTTCTACTGGCGCTATTGCTCTTGCCACTTGCCAATTACCTGGAAAAGAAATGCCGCTTAAAAAGAAGCCTCGCATCGATCATCTCCGTGGTGCTGATGATCGCCCTGCTGTCAGGTATCCTGTATTTTTTAGCCAATCAGCTGACCGACCTCTGGCAGGACTGGCCGCTGCTGAAAAAGCAGGCCGAAATCTCTTTTCATGATGTGCAAAACTGGATCTCCCACACCTTTCACATCAACACCCACAAGCAGATAGATTACCTTAAGGACAGCGCGACCAGTGCCCTGGCTACCAGCGCAACAGTATTGGGTGCCACATTACTCACCCTTTCCTCCACCCTGCTGTTCCTTTCCTTCCTGCTGCTATTTACTTTTTTCATCCTCAACTACCGGGGCACGCTTTTCAGGTTCCTCACCTCAGTATTTGCAGATGAACATACCGAAAAAGTAAGCGAAATTGTAAGGCACATCCAGTACATCATCAAAAAATACATTACGGGGCTGTTCATTCAAATGATCATTGTCACTGCCCTGATGATCTTTGTGCTCTGGATCCTCAGCGTTAAATATGCAGTGTTGCTTGGCCTCATCGCAGGCATATTCAACATCATTCCCTACATCGGCATCTTTAGTGCCCTGCTGATCAGCGCACTCATTACCTTCGCCACAGCCGGGGCAGCCAAAATGCTGCTGGTCATCGTCGCCTTCCTGTGCGTTCATACTGTAGACGGCAATGTACTGATGCCGCTGGTAGTCGGCTCTAAAGTCAAGATCAATGCACTTTTCGCCTTTATAGGCATTGTGGTAGGTGAAATGATCTGGGGCATATCGGGCATGTTCCTTTGCATTCCTTACCTGGCCATGCTCAAGATCATATTTGACCGCGTCGATCCGCTGAAACCCTGGGGAATACTGCTGGGCGGAGAAGAAAAACCCCATAAAAAACGAAAGGTCTACCGCCTTACCAAAAAGATCAAACTCGAAGAACAGGAATAAATGGCCGATAAAAGATCACCGCACATCCTCAATACCTCGGCCAACCTGCTTGGTCTTTGCTTTATTGTGCTCACTTCCATCAAAGTATCCAAGATGGGCGATGTGAGCATCATCGACGAAACTACTGCCGTAGCCATCGTACTATTCATGACCAGCTGTATCTTTTCTTTCCTGGCCATGAGAAAAGATGCAGAATCTACCAATAACCGTTTAGAAAAACTGGCAGATGTCTTATTTTTATCCGGATTGATTGTCCTTTTTTTAACGACAATGATCATTACCTTTAACATCATTAAATAAAACATCAAAATAAAGCTTCATAATGCCCAACAATATACCTCCGGTTACCGCAGCAGACCCCTCAACAGCTTTTCAAAGATTACTGACCGTACTGGATACCTTGCGCACAGAATGCCCCTGGGATAAAAAACAGACCATGGAAACCCTGCGCCACCTGACCATCGAAGAGACCTATGAACTGTCTGATGCCATATTGGAAGGCGACCTGCAGGAAGTTAAAAAAGAGTTGGGCGACGTGATGATGCACCTGGTATTTTATGCCCGCATCGCTTCAGAGACCAATGATTTTACGATCGTAGATGTACTCAATGGCGTATGTGACAAACTGATCAGCCGCCACCCGCACATTTATGGCGATGTCGAAGTGCAGGATGAACATGATGTAAAGCGCAACTGGGAAAAGCTGAAACTGAAAGAAGGCAATAAATCTGTGCTCGCAGGCGTACCCGCAGGACTGCCCTCATTGGTAAAGGCCAGCCGCATCCAGGAAAAAGCACGTGGTGTGGGCTTTGACTGGGACAACAAAGAACAGGTCTGGGAAAAAGTAGAAGAAGAACTGCAGGAGTTTAAAGAAGAGTACAATACGGTGAGTGGCGCGGAGATCGACATAGAGAAAGCTGAAGGGGAATTCGGAGATTTGTTGTTTTCCCTGATCAACTATGCACGTTTCATCAACATCAATCCGGAGAATGCACTGGAGAAAACCAATAAGAAATTCATTAAGCGCTTTCAGTATTTGGAAAGCAAGGCCAAAGAAAATGGTAAAGCGCTTCAGGACATGACACTTGCCGAGATGGATGTTTATTGGAATGAGGCCAAGAAATTGTAAAGAACTATTGCAACCTATTTCACCCGCTCTACATAGTCTCCGGTACGGGTGTCTATTTTGATTTTATCACCCTGATTTACAAATAAAGGCACTCTGATTTCAATACCATTTTCAGTCGTCGCCAACTTCTGTGCGCCTGATGAAGTATCTCCTTTTACAGCCGGCTCGGCATACGTAATTTCCAGCTCTACAAAATTTGGTGCCTGGGCCATGATGGGCTCTTCACTTTCAAAAGATACAATGACGTCCATACCTTCTTTCAGGAATTTTGCAGCCGGTCCGAATAGTGATTTAGGAATATTAAATTGTTCGAAAGAGACGTTATCCATGACTACAAAATAATCGCCGTCTTCATACAAATATTGAAAATCGTTGGTTTCTACCCGGCAAATTTCGATCTGCTCATCGGTTCCCAACCGGGCTTCCACAATTCTTCCCGTTTTGATATTGCGAAATTTACCTAAGTAAAAAGCTCCCCCTTTACCTGGTGTACGGTGCATTAGCTCTATAATTGTCACCAGCTCACCATTGTACCTTAAAATGTTTCCTACTTTCGCTTCAGATGTCTTTGCCATGTATGTTATTGTAAAAATTGAGCACAAATATATATTCTTTTTGGGTATGTCAGCTATGCTTCTTGTGCTATTGACTATTCTTGTATATTAGTAAATACAATGCCTCTGTAAACTAATTTGCTAAATCATGAACACCTTGCTCTTACATCTCTTTTTACTCACCACGTTTACCAACCCGACTATTGAAAGTGACAAAGCAAGATGGAAACCCTATTATCTGGATGCCGCGCCGAATGGTACAGCGGCAAATTGGTTTCTGCCTTTCGATGTGGCCAATCGCAAGGATCTGAAGCAGATCAAAGTAATCAGCATATTTGGTGATCACCGGGACAGTTTTCTGAAAGGCCATATTCATACAGCTATCGACATCAATCCTCTCAAGCCTAAAGATAAATTGGTACCTGTATATGCTATGGCTGCAGGTATCGTATGTTCGGTTCATTTAGCTGAAAACCAGAAAACGGTAGTGGTAAGACATAAACTTGCAGACGGCAGCACCATGTTCACTTCCTACAAGCATTTGAAAGAAGCATACGTGCAGCAGGGTCAGCAGGTGGACCAAAAGACAAAACTGGCCAGGTTATTTACAGTGCAGGAATCAAAAAAGTACGGCGGCGACTACCATCATCTTCATTTGGAGATCCGCAAGGCCTTTGACGATTATGGCTGCGCCAGTTGGCTTACGATGAATAAGCAGCAGTTAAACCTAAGATTTTATAACCCGCTGACGTTCCTTAAAGAGAAGCTTTAAATGTTTGGTTGTGATTGATCAAACGCATCCGCGATAAAAAATGCAAAAATATTTGCGTAGTTAAATAACTACATATATATTTGTAGTCAAATAACTACATAATGAATTTAAGACGAGATGTATTTCAAGCCATAGCGGACCCGACAAGACGGGCTATCCTTATGCTGGTTGCGTCGCAATCCATGACCGCCGGTGTTATAGCTGCGAATTTCGATACAGCGAGACCGACAGTTTCAAAACACCTGCAAATACTGACTGAGTGCGAATTGCTTAAACAAGAGCAAACCGGGAGGGAGATCTATTATCACCTTAATGCAAAAAAGATGAAAGAAGTAGCTGACTTTATCGAACCATTTCGCCAAATGTGGGATGACAGATTTAATAAACTGGAAGCCATTATGAAAACATACAAACCAAATGAATAGAACAGTATGGAAAGAAAAACTAAAATCGAGGCCGGAGAGGGCAAACAGGAATTGGTGATTACCAGGGAATTTGATTTGCCTTTGGAATTGCTTTTTAAGGCTTACGTAACACCTGAAATTGTCGAGCAATGGATGGGTACAAAAGTACTGAAACTGGAAAATAAAAAGCACGGCAGTTATCAGTTTGAAACGTCCGATCCTAAAGGCAACGTGGCATTTCTGGCCAGCGGGGTAATCCATGACTTTGTTCCCAACCAGAAAATCACCCGGACGTTTGAAATGGAAAATACGCCATTTGCACCTCAGCTTGAGTTTTTGGAATTTGAAACACTCACTGAAGGGAGCAGCCGGCTCACTATGCATATCGTGTATAAGTCAGTTGCCCTCAGAGACCAAATATTGCAGCTGCCCTTTGCTCAGGGCATCAATATGGCACATAACAGATTGCAGGATATTGTAAGCAAACTAAAATAATACATGATGTCAAAGAGAAACAAAATTATCTATTGGATCGCTACCGTTTGGCTGGCATTAGGAATGCTATCGACCGGAATAGTACAGTTAATTAAAATGAAGGAAGAAGTAGCCATGATGATAAAATTGGGTTATCCTGTCTATCTCTTAACCATTCTTGGCATCTGGAAAATACTGGGCGTTGTGGCAGTGCTTATTCCTAAGTTTCCTTTATTAAAGGAATGGGCTTATGCAGGCTTTTTCTTTGCGATGTCAGGTGCCGTATTTTCTCACCTTGCCGTTGGCGATGGTGCCAAAGAATTTTTTGGACCAACTTTATTGCTGGCCCTGACTTTTGTATCCTGGTATTTCAGACCTGCGGACCGGAAAATCATTTCAGTTAACCAATAAAATTATAAACATGAAAAGCAATAAAAAAGAGCTGTTGCCGGAACAACGTGAGGAACTGCTCAAAACCCTGAAAGACCGTTTTGAAAAAAACATGAACCGCCATAAGGGTGTGGAATGGACCAAAGTGCAGGCAAAGCTGGAAGCCAATGCCGGAAAACTGTGGTCGCTGGATGACATGGAGACCACGGGCGGTGAACCTGATGTGGTGGGTTATGATCAAAAGACAGACCAATACATTTTCTACGATTGCGCTGCTGAAAGCCCTAAGGGCCGCAGAAGTATTTGCTACGATCATGAAGCACTGGAGTCAAGGAAAGAGCATAAGCCTGGAAATAGTGCAATTGGAATGGCCACTGAGATGGGCATTGAGATTTTAGATGAAGAACAATACCGGGAGCTGCAGCAATTTGGAAAGTTTGACACGAAAACCTCGAGCTGGATAAAAACACCTGCCGGAATTAGAAAACTGGGCGGCGGCATCTTTGCCGATTACCGTTACGGAACTATCTTCGTGTATCACAATGGTGCAGAATCTTACTATGCAGCCAGGGGGTTCCGCGGCGCGCTCAGGGTCTAGCTGGCCACGCCCGACTAACCGTGCTTTTTCTTCATGGTCATCTTGGCTTTCTGCCCTATGCCGTAATTGTAAGTCTTTGCATTGCTTTCTTTTTTATCATGAAATGCACCGCCGCCTTTTGGCGCGTCCAGACTGTCTTCTTTTACAGTTTTGACCTTTGCAGGCTTCGCAGCTTTCTCGATGATCAGGTCCTCAGGCAGGTCCATTACCGGAATTTTGAAACCGATCGATGCTTCGATCTTGCGGAGCTCTACCAGTTCCATATCAGTAGCAAAAGTAATAGCGACCACTTCCTCTTCACCCGATTTTACCACACGGCTCAGGAACTGTTCTTTCTTTTCCGGAATTTCAAAATGAAAGATAAAAGGGATACTGGAAAGGTCCAGCGGAGCCGCGGAAGCAGCCAGGCCTTCATTGGCCACGATCAGCACCCTCGCCCCGGGCGTATCTTTAAAATCTTCGATATGATCAAAACCTTCTTCGTCAAAAAACAAGGGATTGAGTACAGATATAGTGCCGGGCTTGTACGAAACAAGTGTTTGATTTAGCTTTTGAGCAGTAAGGCGGCTGTTTACAAATACCACCACTTTTTCAAATACCTCGTCATCACGCAGCAGCGAATCCAGCAAACTGATCTTGGTCTTAAAATTAGGGACCTGGTACAGCAGCAATTCATGGGTCACAGCTTTACTTTCCCCAAGTTCTTCGACTTCAAGCGTCACCGGAAAATTCATAAACTGGTCGATCATCAGGTTCAGTTTATCATGGACCACAGTAGTAAAGATCAGGTGCTGAACTTTACCGGCACTTCTTGCCAGTTCCGCAACAGGCAATTGCATACCCTGCTTTACGATCAGTTCCGCATCGTCAACAATAAAGATCTGCAGCCTGTTCAGGTTCAGGCCCAGTTTCAGGTAAACCGCACGTGCCCTTGGCGGTGTAGCTACCACGATGTCTATCCCTTCCAAAAGTTCAAGCACAGTTTCTTCCATACCTCCTGTGCCATAAAGACCCATGATGCGCAGGTTCCTGTTGCCGCTCAGCGTCCTGAACTGATCAATCACCGCAAGCACGCGCTCCTGATCCGGAACCAGGATCAGTACTTTTGGCGCCTCATCCGTACTGTATTTTAGTTTCATCAAAACCCCAAGCACATAGGTGGTGGTCTTACCGCTCCCTTCAGGGCCTACGGCAATAATGTCCTGTCCGCCTATTATTCTCGACATAGTTTTAGCCTGGATCTCTTTGGCAGAGATGTATCCGGCGTCCGTCATAGCCGAAATTAATGGCTTGCTTAGTTTCAATTTATCTAACGACACAGTTCTTTTATTTTATTGCTGACGCAAATTTAACGATCCTGCAAAGCTAGCTAAAATTTTTGCAATCAATTTGCTGAAGACTGCGCGCCTGCCTAACCCATCAGTGTAATGTAGTCCTCCTGCAATAGAGACGGAAATAGTTAAGAATTGTCAGGTTTGTACAACCGGGAATAAAAGTCAAAAACCTCGCTGACACATTGCAATAGCCATTTTTAAGTCATTTACAAGTAATAGATTAAAAATGAGTTCCTTAGGTAAATCTGTTTGAGTATCTTTGTGGAAGTTTTAACAGCAATAATTAAACAAATCAAATACGAGCATACTAAACTTATTAAATTAACGTAATATTATAGCTAACGCTTTTAACCAAATCAGGATGAGAAGATACATTTTAGGAATAGCAGGATTAATTTTAGTTTCATTTGCACTAACCTTTATCAGTTGGACACCGAACAACCTCAGCACATCTGCGCAAACTGAAAACACAAAACATAATATAAATTTATCTGAAGATACGCTGTACAATTCTTATTTACAGAAGATTTACGACAGCGCCCACCTGGCCCAGAGCGGGTTGAACATCAACGTTTTTGAAAAAGCCGTAACCGGATTTTACAACCTGAAAAACTCAGGTAAAGTCAGTTCCGAAAAATCCGTGCTGACCATTGCCGACATGGACATGAACAGTACTCAAAAACGTCTGTGGATCGTGGATCTTGATAAAAAAGAATTGCTCCTGAATACCTGGGTAGCCCATGGGCAGCGCAGCGGAGCAGATAAAGCAGTAAAATTTTCCAATACCAATGACTCTTTTCAAAGCAGCATCGGCTTTTATGTAACGGGTGAGACCTATAACGGTCAGCATGGCCGTTCCCTGAGACTGGATGGCATGGATGATGGCTTTAACGACAATGCCCGCAAGAGATCTATCGTGGTACATGGCGCAAATTATGTAAGTCAGGGAACGATAAATGCGCTGGGCAGGTTAGGCCGCAGCCAGGGCTGCCCTGCAGTAGCGCCGGAGCTGGCCAATAAAGTGATCAATACCATTGGAGGCAAAACTGTGCTGTTCATCAATTCGAGCGCACAGGATTATACTTCTAAATATCTGGACGAGCACCTGGCGGCAACATTGGCGCAAAGCACGGGAGCGGAAAATACAGATCAGCAGATCGCTGAAACTATTGATTCTTTAGATCTATAATCTTTCAGCACTATATGACAGAACGCTTATTGATAAGCTGGACTGGTCTAACTTGACTTGATCCTTTCCAGGTAAGAATACAGCACGATATCCTGTCCGTAGATGTCTTTTCTAAACTGCAGCACCCCGTTTTCATCTGCCCAGCAGGTAAAATAAGTCAGGTACACAGCAACTTTATCTGGCAGAGCAATATCCCTGGCCGTCTGCGCAGCAGTCTGGGCCATCTCTTTTTTGATCAGCTCAAATTTATCGCCCTCTCCAAAAAGCACACGGGCCAGTTCCAGCGGCTTTTCCACACGAACGCAGCCGTGGCTAACCGCTCTTACAGGCAGTTTAAAAGCTTCCTTTGCAGGCGTATCGTGCAAATAAACAGAACTCTCATTGTCAAATAAAAACTTGATCTTACCCAATGAATTGTCATTCCCGGAACGCTGCCTGAAGGTGTAGACCTTTCCGGCACCGGCAGCACTCCAGTCAATGGTTTCCGGGTCTTCGATCAGTTTGCCATCCAGGTATACATCAATATTATTATTGGCCAGGTAATACCGGTCAGCCGCTGCATATTTAGTAATCTCTTTAGTAGCAATGCTTTCGGGAATATTCCAGACCGGGTTGACCTGCACACTGTGGATCATACTGCCAAGCTGGGGTGTTTCCCGGTTAAAAGGCCTGTCTTTTTTCAGGTCATCCTCATCGTATTCCTTCAGCTGATCCGTCGCTTTTATCTTCCGGCCCTCTCCCACACAGACCTTCATGTTCATGACAGACTTCCCATTTTCAATGACATCGAGCCTGTAATCAGGAATATTGACCAAAACCAGTTTTTTATCACTATTCCTGTTTTTCCACCGCAGACGCTCCATGTTCACTTCCAGAACACGTGCGGTTTCCTCTTTGCTCATCCCCGGTGCGGTCAGGCCTTCGGCCAATGCTTTTTGCAAGGTCAGGTAAGATTTACTTTTAGGCTGAATGCTGTCCAGGTAAACTTTCAGATCCTTAACGGCAAAAACAGACATCACTCCGGCGCTGTCCGGTCTTTTGGTCCTGGTATAATATTGGGCATAGATCTTCCTTGGGCTTACTATTCCATATTGAAGTGCGTTGCTGTAGCCGATCAGCGAATTGGCAGTCGCGAGTTCCAGCTCGGCAATGATCTGATAAGCTTCCTCAACAGTTTTAATCGCTTTCTTGTCATAAATCTCACCGATCAGCCTGGCAAACTGGTCCGCGCCAAACATTTCAGGTGAAAGACCATGAGCTCCCGCCTTATTTAAATGACTTTCGAGCACCTTTAAACCCTTCTTTGGCAGGTGCTGCATCAGTAATACAGGATCGTAATCATTGCCTTCATAAAAAGCGGCGATCAGTTTTGGGTTACCCAATCCCGATTTCTTATCCGCCAGTACTTGTTTGAACACACTGGCAAAAGCATCATTTTCGATTTTTTTAAAGACTTTATTTTTCGTTTCCTTAAAAAGCTCTTTACCGATCTCTGATTTACTTTTTCTACAGGACTGAAAGGTAAAAACAATGGCGAAAGCCAATAACAACGCACATCTTAAACGACATTTAACATTAACCATATTGCTCTAATAAAATTTAGCGCAATTTTGTTTTATCTTTCATCAATGAACGGCTTCATCATTGATCAGCAAACCCTCCGGGACCTGAACGTATTCTCAGAAACATCCAATTCTGTATTCCATATTTTTAAAGGTACCCGGACCCTTGGCGGCAGAGAAAAACTGCGGGAAATGATGTCAAATCCTTCAACAGACATAGATCTCCTTACCCGCAGAAGTGAAGCGATCAGGTATTTTTCTGACCGTAAACTTGTTATCGACATCAGGAACGAAGAGCTTGACCTGATAGAGTTCTATCTCAAATCGACTAAAAGAAAATCAAAGGGCAACCTGATAGATGCGGTGTCAGACTATGTAACCAGGAATTCGAGCAATGACTATTACATCATCAAAACCGGGCTCAAATACCTCCTTAGACTGACAAGATATATGCAGCAGCTTATAGAGGACAACCAAACTGAGCAGCTCCCGGATTATTTAAACACCGTCTTTATCAGGATCAATGAGATCATCACGAACGGGTTGTTGGCACAGACCTCAAAGCTCAATGAAAATAACCTGAAATTCTACCAGGTAAACTGGCTGGATGGGACATTCCGGGGCAAGGAAAAGGAAAGCATAAGGGAAATGCTGCAGCTTGTTTACGAGCTGGATGTATTTGAATATGTGTCTCTAACCGCCATAAATAGAGGTTTCTGCTTTCCAAAATACACCAGCGAACTCAATTTAAAGTTCAATGTAACCGGCCTGTTTCATCCCGGCATTAAAAACCCGGTTAAAAATGATGTGGCCTTTGACCGTAACAAGAACATGGTCTTTCTTACCGGATCAAATATGGCCGGCAAGTCGTCCTTGCTGAAGTCACTCGGACTGGCCATATACCTGTCACATATTGGTTTTCCTGTACCAGCAGACGCCATGGAAACGACGATTTTTAACGGTTTAATCACCACCATAAACCTGCCCGACAACATCAATGACGGACTGAGCCATTATTACAGTGAAGTAAAACGGGTCAAGGAAGTAGCTTTAACGCTGACAGAAAACGACCGTATGTTTGTGATCTTTGATGAGCTGTTCAGGGGTACCAATGTAAAGGATGCCTTTGATGCCTCTTTGCTGATCATCTCCGAACTCGCCTTCATTAGAAATTCTGCGTTTTTTATATCTACGCATATCGTGGAGCTGGCAGCGGAGCTTCAAAAACAGGAAAACCTTTCTTTTCAATATATGGAGACTTTCTTTGAGAACGACAAACCCGTGTTCACCTATAAGTTAGCGGCCGGAATTTCTACAGAACGCCTGGGGATGTACATTGTATTGAATGAAGGTATTGTAGATGCGATCAGGAAAGCAGTTAAAACCTAAACCTGCTTTCATTGTTCTATTAATGCTGCAATTTAGCAGCTGTATAATTTGATGAAAATGGAAAATGTGGTTCAGAAACAATGGGAAGAAATTGATAGAAAGCTCTACAAGGTCCTGCTATTTAAAGATTTCCAGGAAGCTTTCGCATTTATGGTCCGGGTAGCCTTTGTGGCTGAAAAGAACAACCACCATCCAAAGTGGACCAACGAATGGAATAAAGTAGAAATCTGGCTGAGCACACACGATGCCGGAGACATCGTAACGGACAAAGACAGGCAGCTGGCCAAACAGATCGACGAACTGCTGAATCTGACGATATAAGCAGCATAAGCAACACCGGGAAATTTTGAACTGAGCAGATATCATCCTATATTTAGGCATGAACTCCATCCTATTTCACACCCCGGCAATCCTGATCTGCGGGATCCTTTTTATACTTATGATCGCCTTCAACAGGCTCGGATTTTATATCCTGCAAAGGGCGAACCAGGAAGACAGCAATGCTGCTGAAAGCCTGGGTGCGATAGAAGGATCATTATTGGGGTTGCTGGCACTATTGCTTTCCTTTACTTTCAGCATGTCTGCTTCCAAAAGTGATACCCGCAGGCAGATCATTGTACAGGAAGCCAACGACATCGGCACAGCCATTCTCCGCTGTGACCTCTACCCGGACAGTACCCGCAGCAAGCTCAAGCCTCTGTTCGATGACTATTTAAATGCACGGATCTCCTATTACGAAGCCGGAATAGATGAAAACCAGTTAAACCAAAGCCTTCAGCAGTCAAACGATTATTCCGGAAAAATCTGGAAGTCAGTGACCGCATTGTCCCAGAATAAAGACAATGCATTTCGTTCACAACAAATGATCCCCGCACTGAACGCCATGATGGATATCGCAACCACCCGGGATGCCGATCGCAATGCCCATGTCCCGGAATCGATATACTGGCTCCTGTTCCTGCTTACCATAACCGGCAGTTTCATCGTCGGGTACGGCACCAAGGGAAAACGCTTCAACTGGATCATCGTATGCGGCTTTACACTAATGACCGTTATGACCATTTACCTGATCCTGGATCTCGACCGACCAAGAAGAGGAATCATCAATATGGACCAGACCCATCAGAAGATCGTAGAGCTAAAAAGCCTGGTCAAAACGCAGTAATTCCTGACCCGGTTTCCTCAAAGCAAGCCGTCAGACTTATGCCACAATTGCAGGCCCATGAAACATTGTGAATAAGATAGCTGTAGTTTTAAATTATAATTTAAAACTATGGATTTACAACTTCGTAATAAAACAGCTTTCATCAGTGGTTCCACGGCAGGTATTGGCTTTGCAATAGCCCGGAGTTTACTTCAGGAAGGCGCTAAAGTGATCATCAACGGCAGGTCTGAAGAAGGCGTCGCCACTGCGGTAAAAGAACTGCAGCAACTGGTAAAAGGTGCGGATGTTTCTGGTCTGGCGGCAGACTTTTCCAATGCTGAAGAAGTCAATGCGCTGATCGCACAATTGCCTGACATCGATATCCTGGTCAATAATGCCGGAATATTTGAACCCAAACCCTTCGAAGAAATTCCTGACGAAGACTGGTTCCGTTTCTTTGAAGTCAATGTCATGAGCGGCATTCGGTTATCGAGAAGCATCTTTCCAAAAATGCTGGCAAAGAACTGGGGCCGGATCATCTTTATTTCCAGTGAATCCGCGGTGTTTATCCCCGATGAAATGATCCATTATGGCATGACCAAAACCGCACAGCTTGCAGTGAGCAGAGGACTTGCAGAGCTCAGCAAGGGCACCGGCGTTACGGTAAATGCCATTTTACCAGGGCCTACAAAGTCCAAAGGTGTAGGCACTTTTATTGAAGACCTGGCCAAAGCAGGCAACATTTCAACAGATGAAGTTGAAACCGATTTCTTTAAAAACCTAAGACCCACTTCGCTCCTGCAGCGCTTTGCATCTGTTGAAGAGATCGCCAATACTGTAACCTACTACGTAAGTCCGCTGGCATCCGCAACAAATGGAGCCGCAATAAGAGTAGAAGGCGGACTGGTGAGGTCGATCTTATAAACCAGCTGTATTGTAAATTAAAACAACGGGCACATCAGTGCCCGTTGTTTCACACAAGAATAATCTGTTTTAATTATAATTAGGGTTTTGTGTCATTTGCGGATTGGCCAGCAATTCTTTTTGCGGAATAGGCCAGATCATATCTCTGTTAGCATTTGCAGACCTCACTTCAACGTTTACGGGCTGGTTGGTGGCGGGATCAATAGCGCCGTAAACCTGTCCGTTCATCACTTCTTCAAATATCCCCCATCTTCTGATGTCGTAATAACGCACACCTTCAAATGCCAGTTCCACCCTGCGCTCGCGCCTTAACAGTTCACGCAATTTGTCCTGAGTATTATAAACAGTTACGTCCACATTAGGCATAGCAGCCCTGTTCCTGATTTCATTCAGGTATTTAATTACATCAGGGTTATTGTAGTCGCCTGTCTCAACCAATGACTCCACATAATTCAGCAGGACTTCTGCATAACGCATGATCATAAAATCGAGTGTTCTTGAACCAGAGGCGGCAGATTTGTCTTTCGGGTCCAGGTATTTATTGATCCAGAAGCCCGTAGCAGTGGCATCCTGATTGCCAATTTTATCCATACTTGAACTCGCAAACGGGTCCAAAGCTACCCCAGTATAAGTTGTTCCCGGCAATATTACAGAAGCCAGCATCCTTGGGTCCCTGTTGTTATGAAAATTCGGATCTTTGGCATAGATCGCCAGGGAATCAGGCCCAAGCTCCGCAAGTGTTCTGCCCTGTTTTGTCTCGTAAGCATTTACCATTGATGCTGTTGGGGAAACTACTGTTTTTCCGCCTGTCCCCTGCGGCGCGAACGTCAGCCATTGGTTACCGCCAGTCGTGTTTTCTCTGAAAAAGATCCGCTCGTTATTGATCTCACCGGTATAAAGAAAAAGGTCAGCATAACTGTTCTTCACCACGGCACTCTTGCGAAGGCTATACTCTCCCATGTCGATAATTTTTTTGGCGGCTTCTCCTGCCAGTACATAATCTTTGTTATATAAAGCAAATTTAGAGATCAGGCCCCAGCAAGTTGCCGCAGACATGCGCTTAAGGTCTGCGTTGTCCTTATACTTATTCTGAAGGGCACCGCTGTTTGCACATGCCGTCAATTCCGATATCACAAAATCATACACTTCTTTTGCCGTATTTCTTGGCAAATAACTGGTACCAGGAGTTACTGACGCCTTCATGATCGTAATACCGCCAAAAAACATGGACAGTTCCATATGATAGTATGCCCTTAGCGCCCTGGCTTCATTAATATACTGGTTTTTAAGCACCTCCACAGGCATGTAGGCCCGGTCAATATTTTCCAGGAAGCGGTTGGCCCGCCTGATATCCCTGTAATCGTCGTCCCAGATTCCGGTTCCGACACCCCAGCCAGGACCCTGCAACCCCTTCACATAAGATTCATAGTCGCCTCTTAAACTTTGTCTCGCCACGGCATTGTCGCTCATTGCGTCCAAAAATATAAGCTGGCGACCGGAAGAACCGTCAGGAATGCCCGCATAAATAGAATTTAGTGCGTTTGTGACATCAGGCTGCGTATTCCACCAAACTTCATCATCTACATCGGTAGGATTGTCATGGACTAAAAATTTCTTACATCCGCCCGATGTAATTAACAACGCAGCAAATAATAAATAATATATTTTTTTCATATCGATTAGAATTAAAATTTAACACTGAAGCCTACTGTATACAGCTTGACCAGTCCATAAGTCCACTGGTATCCGCGGCTTTCCGGATCGGTAATTTCTACAGAAGTAACGGTAAAAGGGTTCTGCGCATTAAAATACGCCCGGATAGAATTGACCCCCAGTTTCTTTACAAAAGGCGCATTGAAGTTATAGCCCAGCTGGATATATTTAACCCGCATATAAGCACCATTCTGAAACCAAAAATCTGAAGACAGCTTGTTGTTGGCCGGCGCTACATTTAAACGGGGAAAACGAGCGTCTGTATGTTCAGGAGTCCAGTAATTAGCCGCATAATAGGTTGTCGGGACACCGCCGTCTGCACTAAAATCAAGCGGATAAGCAAACATCCCATACAATACTGCGTCAGATTTCCCTGTGCCCTGTATCAAAGCTTCAATATCAAAGTTTTTATACGCCACACTGAAATTGGCGAAATAGTTTAACTGAGGCACAGGATTTCCAATCAGGCCCTGGTCACCAAGACCGATCACTTTATCCCCATCAAGATCCAGATATTTGACGTCACCAGGTTTTGCATTTGGCAAAACAGGTATCAGCGGCTTGCCGGTATTGTCAAAATCACTTGCCTGGAGCAGGCCGTCAGTTCTGTAACCAAAAACACCACCAATAGGACCGCCAACTTTAGAAATCGCAGTGGTGGTCACAATATCCCCGCCCAGAAGTTTCTGTATTTCATTTTTATTATAAGAAAGACCGGGCCTGAATGAAATATGTACATCTTGTCCGATCCTGTCGTTATAATTCAGGGATAGCTCCCATCCCTTGTTCTTTACCTCACCCGCATTGACCGGAACATCCGATTCAAAACCACCAATAAGCGGCAGGGTCGGAGTCAGGATGATATCCTTTGTTAATTTATCATAGTAATCAAATGTCAGCTCCAGCTTGTTATTTTTAAGTAAACCCAGATCCAATCCAATGTCCAGCATATTGACAGATTCCCAGGTAATATTTGGATTGCCATAGGTTGTCTCCACACCATTTGTATTGTTGATTAGCGTCTGGTATCGGTACAAACCGATATTGTCATTACCCAGTTTACCATAAGAAGCACGGATTTTAAAGTTGTTGATCACACGGCTATCCTTCAGGAAATTCTCATTGTGCAGGTTCCAGCCGAGGGCCACAGAAGGGAACACACCAAACTTGTTGCCTGGTCCAAAACGTGAAGAACCATCAGTACGTACCGTACCCTCCAGCAAATATTTGTCTTTGTAAGAATAATTCAGTTTTGCATAACCCGACATGATAGAAAACACATCCCAGGCACCACTATTGTTCTCTTCCTGCGAATAACCTGCCAAAGCAAATATTCGGTGATCGTTGAGGTTAAGGGTGTAATCTGCAGTCAGGCCGGCATAATAATAGGTCGTCCTTGTCAAGACAGTCGCCCTTTGCAAAGCCCATGTCCTGAGCAGATTACCAGTGAAATAATCAAAATGATTAAAATTATCCCTGGTATCCCTGGTCACGTCACTGTTCAAGCGGAAACTAAACTGTCCCTTTAAATTAAAGTTCTTAAACATTTCCCATTTTGGCTGCAAATTGATGCTGGTCTGTCCAAATTCCGCAGCCCTGTTGCCACCAACCTCGGTATAAGCCAGCGGATTTACAATATCCACAAACTGACCATAGAAAGTGCGTCCATCTTTTATAGGAAATTTAGGAATGATCGTAGGCGCAACCCTGTACATGTCTTCCAAAAGACGGTTGCCTGTATTTCCTGTCGCACTCAGCCTGTTAGGCTGTTGCGTGTCCCTTTTAATCGCAAGCAGATCCAAGTTCACCTGGAACTTATCACTTAATGATATTGTGGTATTCGCACGGATATTAAACCGCTTTGAATTGCTCAAGGGAATGATCCCTTTCTGGTAAGTATAATTTCCTGTCAAAGCAAAACGCGCTACACTGCTGCCACCACTTAATGAGAGCGAATTACTGGTGATCGGTGCCGCATCATCAATCAGCATATCCAGCCAGTTGGTATTGGCGAAAGCCTTACCATTATTGGCAACCGGGTCCATGCCATTACGGGTATTGTCAATCTGTTCCTGGGTAAAGGGCAGCTTATTAGCCGGGTTATTGTTATAACTCGCCTCATTATACATCCTCATGTAAGTAGGCGCATCTACTGTATTAGGCAATGCCGAAGCATGCTGCACGCCATAATATCCATCGTAACCAACAGACACCTTTCCCGCAACCCCACGTTTTGTAGTCACAACAATTACACCGTTCGCACCCCTCGATCCATAACTGGATGCAGCCGCAGCATCTTTCAGGACCGTAACACTTTCTACAGTTACGGGATCGATGTAATTCATGTCCATAGGAACCCCGTCAACCAGTACCAGCGGA
>NZ_DATHGC010000280.1:0-3576 GCF_035317785.1 Pedobacter sp.
AGCCAGAATGTCGATGCCAATCTGCAGGAAATCGATATCAGTAGCTATGCCAAAGCCATTTACCTGATTGTTGTGGAAACCCAGGATGGGGAAATCCTTAACAGCAAGTTCGTGAAAAATTAACCTTTAATCCTTAATAATACAAAAGCCTCCCAAACCCGGGAGGCTTTTATTTTTATACAATAGCCGATTTCATCGCTCTGATCACTATCTGCCACCTGCCGGACTGGATTGCACAATGGAAAGAAATGCATGCCAATGAAGAACCGACCGGAAGACCGAGACAGATTTTACGGGTTATCCATTGCGTGAATTCGAGGAAATGGATAAAAGATAAAATGAAAGAAGCCCATAATTTCGGGGCTTTTTATTTTGTTGATAATTAGTGTCATTAGCAATCATTATGGAAGAAAATATTTGTTAATTTCAACAGAAACAATTTAACACTTCATCTTATGAGAACAGCAAATTTTTTTTTTGATTTTTTTTTGTATCGCAGGAATAAATATCGGCTATTGTCAGCCTAATACCTCTTACAATGCCAATACGATTCCAATATCAGGATTTGGGAATTGTGCGTTTGGCAATTCTGCTTTGTCTTCGGCAGGATCCACCACTATGGCAAATACCGCCATTGGTAATTCATCCCAAATTACAACAACCGGAATTAGAAACACCTCCGTCGGCTATGAGTCGATGAAAGTGAATACTACAGGCATAGATAATTCCGCGATTGGAGACGGCAGTTTATTTGCGAACACAACTGGAAGTTATAATACAGCGATTGGCAGGGGCGCAATGTATAATAATTCAGGGGGGGTTGATAATACGGCTATCGGGGTTGATGCATTAGCATACTGTAATTCGAATTTGAACACGTCTATAGGCTGGCAGTCCGGATATGGTCTTACTTCCGGAGCCCAAAATATTTTTTTAGGATTTGGAGCAGGAAACTCTATAACAACAGGAAGTAATAATGTAATTATAGGCAATGGTATTCATGGCTCGGCATCCTTATCCAATACGATAATATTGGGAGATGGAAGCGGGACCGTAAGGCTTTATATTAACGATGCCGGTAATGCCGGTTTCGGGACAAATACACCAGGAAATAAAGTAGAAATTACTGCCGGTACTTCGCTATCAGGTTTAAGATTGTCTGGTTTGGCAGGAGCAGGGACAACCCCTAATAATACAAAATGTTTAAGTGTGAACGGGGCTGGTGATGTGATTTTTACCAACCAAAATAGTTTAACTGCTGGATTAGGTGTTGGGGTAACTCCCTTCGATCACGGATATAAGGTTGATGCATTCAATATTTATAACAAAGACGGAAATATCAATACAACCGCGATTGCGTCCGATACTCCCAATACAAGAACGGTTACTATGGATGGAAATAACCTTTTCTTTAAAACCCGGAGCAACAGTTCGGAAGCGGGAACTTCTGGAACTGGAAGGATTTATATTGGAAATACGATGGCCTTTAGCGGAACTTCTCTGAATTTTCCAAACATCACATTGCCAGACAGTCAATATAGATTGTTAGTTGAAGGCGGCATCCTAACAGAAAAGGTAAAAGTGGCACTCAGGAACAGCAGTTATTGGGCCGATTATGTTTTTGCGGCCGACTATAAACTGATGCCTTTAAAAGATGTAGAAACTTTTGTAAAAGAAAACAAGCATTTGCCAGGTCTTTCTTCTTCTGGAGAAATTGTAAAAAAAGGTCTTGATCTTGGCGAGATGCAGGCCAAACAAATGGAGAAAATCGAAGAACTTACTCTTTATGCCATCGAGCAAAATAAAACACTCGAAAAGCAAAACCAGGAGATTGAAGCATTAAAAGCGCAGGTAAAAATCTTAATGGAGAAAAAATAATATAGGTAACTTAAATTTTAAATGATGAAAAACTTATATTTATTTAGTTGGCTGTGCCTACTTTTTACTGCCATTAGTTTCGGACAGGAACTGCAAAACAACAATTGGATCTTTGGTGAAAACAACTCTTTAAGATTTTATCCAACGGAAACTGTATCAACCGCTGCTGTGGTTGGTTTTGTTGGTTATGAAGGGTGTGCCAGTGTTTCTGACAGATTGGGTAACCTGTTGCTTTTTTCTGATGGTGAACGCCTTTGGTACAATCCGGGAAATGGAAGCGCTTTTCAACTCCTGACCGCTAATTTGCTTGGAAATCCATCAAGCGCTCAAAATGTGATTTTTGTTCCCGTTCCCAAAGCGCCCGGTGATGGATCAAGTACCAATTATTATGTAGTTACCATAAATGGAATTACTTATGGGACAGGAGGTGGGCCAGAGGCTACCCCCGAAAGAGGATTGTATTATTCTGAAATTGAAATTTCAAATGGCACCGCATCTTTTATAGGGACGATGAATATTCCTTTAAAACTCAATTCATCAATAACGATTGATGCTGGTTATCATAATGTTTCTGAAGGAATCACTTCAATCGTAGAAGCAAATTCGGAAAATTATTGGGTAATTACCCATGTGCAACATCTTAATGGTCTTGGCGCTGTCGAAGGAAATCTGTTATCGTATGAAGTTACCCCGGATGGCGTTGGCGGGACAGCTCACACCCCAACGGTAAATACACCATTATCATTAACCAATGGAACAACTGCAGCCACTGGCGGGGCATTGACGATTAAAATTTCGAGAGATGCAACAAATATTGCGATTTCACATGGCAATGGGGGGATTGAACTGGGAAGCTTTAATAATTCTACAGGAACAGCTACGGGTTTAACTAATTACAACTATATGAATTATTCATATGGACTTGAATTCTCATCAGATTCAAACTGGTTGTATTATGTATCAGATTCACTCATCCATAGATTAAATATTTCGAACCCATCTGATGTGACAACTGAAGATTGTGATCAGTGTTGGGGCTTAGAATTGGCTGTAGACCATAAAATTTATATTTCAGCATTGAATGAAACTACGAATTATTATGTTTTAGACAACCCGAATATTGTGTCAACTGATCCGATAGATGTTGATTCTGTTTCTTTTCAAAATAATTCAAAAAAAGGTTTCCCCCAATGGGTGTGGAAACATCAATGTGAGGCAACACTTTTTGATAATGATGATATTCCTCCGGGATACGATCCTGTATGGGAACAGCGCTCAGAAACTATTTTCCTGACTAATACCATAGAAAGTAATCCACTATTAATTCCTACCCAGGCAATCTATCATGCCGGGAATTTTGTGGAATTGTTGCCAAATGCCAATTCTTCGACAGATACTGGTTTTGAAGCGCAATATGGCTCTCAATTTGTTGCCTATATTAAGTCATGTGATACCATTGCTCCCTACAATGACTTCAATTATAGGCATTCAGGAAATAGAGGAGATAGTAGCAAGCTTTCTGAAGGAAAAAACTACAATAAAATCAAAATCTACCCGAATCCTTCCTCAAAAACCATCACCGTTTCCTATGATGGCGCGAATCTCAAAACCATCAGGATTTTGTCGATGGACGGAAAGGTCATGGCCAGCCAGAATGTCGATGCCAATCTGCAGGAAATCGATATCAGTAGCTATGCC
>NZ_DATHGC010000281.1:0-4070 GCF_035317785.1 Pedobacter sp.
ACCCGATAGCCATAAGGGGCACGGAAATGAGCCGTGGCGATTATCTGACTGTCGAACTGGAACGCACCACCCACCAGGACCTTAGCCACCAGTTCCGCTTTGGTTCCTCTGTTACATTTTTTTCCAATCACGATGCGGCTGAAGACCGGATTGAGGGAACGATAACTTATGTTGGCGGCAGCAGGATGAAGATCACGATCAAAACAGATGAACTCCCGGATTGGGCCGGCGACGGCAAACTGGGCGTTGACCTTCTGTTTGACAACAACAGTTACGATGAGATGCAGGGGGCGTTGAAACAGGCCTCCAGTGCAATTGACGATAAAAATACCGGACCTTCCGGACTAATCAGGGTACTGACAGGTTTAAACAAACCTGGCTTTAACCGGGAACCGCTCCATTATGCCATTCCAAAACTAAATACCGTACAGCAGCAGGCCGTTGAAAAAATAATGAATGCCAATGAGCTGGCCATAGTCCATGGTCCTCCGGGAACAGGAAAAACAACTACGCTTGTGCAGGCCATAAAGGCTATGATCAAACGGGACCATCAGCAGATCCTTGTCGTTGCCCCAAGCAATACGGCAGTAGACCTGCTCAGCGAAAAACTGGCCGAAGAAGGTTTGAATGTATTGCGGATTGGCAATCCGGCAAGGGTATCAGTAAAAATGCTTTCGCTGACGCTGGACAGCAAAATGGCAGAACATGAAAGCATGAAGCAGGTCAAAACGCTCAAAAAACAGGCGGCCGACTACAAGAATATGGCGCACAAGTATAAGCGGAATTTTGGCAGGGCCGAGCAGGAACAGCGCAAAGCGTTGTTTAACGAAGCGCACAAGATCATGAAAGAAGTGGGCAATACTGAAAAATATATTACAGACCAGGTGATCGCTAAAGCCCAGGTGATCACCGCAACATTGGTCGGGGCGAGTCATTACACGATAAATGACCTGACCTTTGATACGGTAGTGATCGACGAAGCCGGACAGGCGCTGGAGCCGGCCTGCTGGATCCCAATCCTGAAAGCAAAAAAAGTGGTGCTGGCTGGCGATCATTGTCAGCTGCCGCCCACAATTAAATCCGCAGAAGCAGCAAGGGCGGGCCTGAGCATTACACTGATGGAAAAATGTGTGGAATTATGGCCTGAATCTGTTGTCCTCCTGGAGGAACAATACCGCATGCACAATGACATCATGGGTTACCCCTCTTCAGTCTTTTATGGCGGGCTATTGAAAGCGCACCCTGCAGTAGCTGGCAGGCAGCTGTTTCCTGGCGATGCCGCTTTATCATTTATAGACACGGCCGGCTGCGCATTTGATGAGAAGCTGGAAGGCACAAGCACCACAAACCCCGAAGAAGCGGTCTTTCTGCTGAAGCACCTTTCCCAATATGTCGCAGAACTCGCCAACCACTATACCGTTGAGAATTTCCCTACTATCGGAGTTATCGCACCCTATCAGCAGCAGATCCTGCTCATCAGGGAATTGCTGACCGGCGCAGATGAACTGATGCCTTATATCAAAAGTATCACCGTCAATACCGTGGACAGCTTTCAGGGCCAGGAAAGAGATGTCATTTATCTGGGTCTGACCAGAAGCAATGCAGAACGCAATATTGGTTTCCTTTCAGACATCCGGCGCATGAACGTAGCCATGACCCGGGCAAAGCAGAAGCTGGTCGTTATCGGCGACAGCGCTACCCTGTCAAGATTGTCTTTTTATGATGACTTCATGACTTATGCCGATCAGAGGCAAGCCTATCAAAGCGCCTGGGAGTTTGTGAACTAATCAGGGATATAAGATAGCGCGGAGCAGAAAAAATTACCTTCTCTGAGAAGACATGCTGCCCTGTTGCGCAGCTTCAGGGCAGGCGACTTCGAAGAGAACGGTTATTTTTTCCAGCTCCAAGCGGTTCCAATAAAACTGAATCAACTATTTTTTCTGCCTGATGCAACTTTTTGACAAAAGCAGCGTCTCTATATTTGAAAACGACCTTAACAGCAGGCAGAATTGCCATACTGTTCTGGCCATTCACTTATCAACAAAAGAACTTAAATATGAAACGATTATTCCCCCTGTTATTTACAGCTGCACTATCAGCAGCAAGTTTATCAGTTATCGGCAATCCGGTCTTAAATCCCGCAACAGTGATCCAGGACGATAGAAACGTAAAAAACTTCAGCGGTGTCGCCGCAGGCGGACCAATTGAGGTGATCATAACGCTCGGCAATACGGAAAGTATAAAATTTGAAGGTGATGCAGCAGCGATAGCCACGCTGGTAACTGAAGTAAAGAGCAATGTTTTAATTATCCGTCCTTCTGTAAGCTGGAAGAGCTGGGCTAAGAAATATGAAGGCAAAAAAATCACGGCTTATGTAAATGCGAAAAATATCAGCAGCCTGACCATGAGCGGTGACGGCAGTATCCTTGTAAAAGGAACGGTGACGGCGGCTGAACTGGCGACGACATTAAGCGGCTCAGGAAGCATCAAAGCGAGTATCAGCGCAGACGAGCTGACCAGTACGCTGAGCGGCTCGGGAAGCCTGGAACTGACCGGCAAAGCCACCAGTGGTTCGGTCAACATCAGTGGCTCGGGCAGACTCAACGGCAAGACACTGGCCATCAATAACTTGAACGCAAGGATCAGCGGTTCCGGTTCTGTATATGCCAAAGTCGATGGCACCATCAATGCGATGATCAGCGGATCAGGCCATGTTTACTATGCCGGAAATCCTTCGATCGAGCAGAAATCAATAGGATCTGGCGGAGTGAGTAAATTTTAACTCAGCCTCCTCTATGATTTATCGCTAAGCAACTTTACAGATGCAGGCTCGTCCTCTTCAATTTCTGAATAGCGGCCGATCTGGTCATTGGAAAAGAAATTGTCGTTGAGGTCGTCATTTGCAGTGGAAACTTCTCCGATAATGCATGCTTCCGATTCAGGCCAGAACTCATGCCAGATACCAGGTTCGATCGTTACCCTTTCGCCTGCTTTTAAAGTGACCTGATCACCTGAGGGAATTTCAGTGTAGAGCCCGTTTATTTTTAGTTTTAAAACACCTGCAGTGTTGTCTTTAAATGGATCTGCCTTCCAGAGCTGCACCATGAGCACACCGGTGCGGCAGATGATGTCTTCCTTTTTCTTCTGGTGCGTGTGGCTCGGTGTCACCATACCTTTTTGGGCATACATCAGCTTTTCACAATATTCAGGTTCTTCGGCCAGGTTGACCAGTACCAGCCCGCAGCCTTTAAAATCTCCCAGACCAAAATCTGTCACATCCCATTTGGGCTGAGGCGGCAATGTCCATCCGTTGGAATTGAAGAATTTAGTGGCTTCTTTTACCACTTCGTTGATCTCAGATCTTTTCATTTCACATTCGTTTTTATGGATAGATCACTTTTTCTACTGTTTGGTTTGCCTGTGATTTCAATGCGGCGGCAAATACACAATGGCTTGCTATAGCTTCTTCTGGAGTGACACAGCCAAACCTGCCCTTCAGCTCAGCTGCCCTTTCAGCCACATAAGCGGCCAGCATCTGCATGAAGCAGTCAGAAAACCCAGGCTCAAATATCCCCCCGGTAATGGTTGGAAAAGGCACACCCTTAAAGCCAAGATCGGTCCTTTGCCACAGCTGTTCATCGCCGTCTATCCTAAAGGTCCACAAAGTTTTGGTATCTTTTGTACTGTATTTTACACCGCCTTTAGTGCCCAGCACCTCAATGTACCAGGTATTGGTTTCGCCCGGCGCAATGCGTTTGGTTTCCAGGGTCATCGGCACTTTATGGCCATCTATGTCCACCTTTGTGCTTAATGTGGCGTTGTTCCAGGTATCACAGGCAGCCAGTCCTCCCCTGCCATCAGGTCTTTCGGTGAAGATCCCTTGCAACTGGGCATAAACGGTTTCCGGCCTCCAGCCTAAGCGCAGCGGTACGTGCAGCACATGCATCCCAAGGTCGCCCATCACCCCTATTTCCCCGCAAAACTTCGTTTGTCTTTTCCAGTTGATCGGCTTTGAAGGATCCATATCACTGGAATGAAGAAAGCCAGCCTTAATTTCTATGATCTGCCCT
>NZ_DATHGC010000282.1:0-3931 GCF_035317785.1 Pedobacter sp.
GTTCAAAGCAATGTTTAATGCTGACATTGCTTCGGGAAACCTGGCCAGCATGGTTAAAATGATGCCTTTTACACGGTAAGAACTGGACACGATCCCGGGGTCTTTTATGTTTTTTTCGAAAGACAGGATCCGGTCTATATAATCCAGGCTCTTTTTGGGGTTGGCATTGATCGTACTTGCCGCCAAAAAAAACAGGTCACGGGCCTTTTTATCATCATTGTGCCGATTTTGGGCGATGACTTTTTCTACCGAGTCGAGCGCGGTTTCCTGCGCCCACAGTTTGTTGTTCCCTGTTAAGGTTTGTACTGCGATGAGCATCGGTAAGATAAAAAGGTGCGGGTTGATTTTCATTTGGTTAAAATAACAAACATTTCCGGAGATAGTTCAGTGGGTTGCTAAGTCAAAGTGCAGATTCACTCAGTCAAATGCACTATTCGGTTTCCCTCGTCGTAACTCTGGGTTCACTCATTGAGTCCGGTGTCTCAATCATTGTCAAAAAATACTTTTTCTGGTGCCTGTACTATTGTGTAATTAATTAAATAAAACCCTATGAGACAAATAATTTTTATGATGGTTTGCTTCCTTATACTGACCATCTCTTGTAAAAAGAGCAAAGAGGAAGGCAAGGAAGTGGTCAATGGTGATCTTAAGGAGACCGTTGAAACCGTAAATGGCAGTACGTATAAGATTTTCAGGAATAAAGACGCTGATTCTTTTAAGGGGATTCTGGTCATTGGAAGTGGAAATAATGAAAATAATCCAAGTGAGGGTACGCTGGACGGAGGTGCTGAAACTGCGCTCTGCAGGAAGGCGGCTGAGAATGGTTATGCTGCGGCAATCGTTAAATACCGCAAGACGCCCGGAAATGCGAATGCCGACAGCTGGAACACCAGTGCCAAAATGATCGGCGAGGATTTTGACAAGTGCATTGTCGCCATTTCGGATAAATACGGTATCGACAAAACGAAGTCGGTGGTGGGGGGCTTTTCTTTTGCTTCTTACATGTTGTTTAGCGACATCTCTGCGAATGCTACGCTCAGTTATTGTAAAGGCGTGCTGGCCGCCTGCGGCGGGAGTGGTGCCTGGAATGCACAGAACTTCAAGATTCCCATCTATGCCATCAATTGCAGCGGCAATAATGAGGGCGAATATTATGGGAAGAGCTTATATGATCAGATACCCAATAACTCTCCGGTCAAAGCGAAAAGTGAGGGGGTTACCGACAATTCATGCAATACGCATTGCGGCGGAAACTGGACGGATAAAATGTATGCGAAAATGGTGACCTGGCTCAATTGATCAACTTAATTATTTAATCATCTGCTATAAATTAAAACTATGAAAACTATGAAAATTCTGATGAGCATGGTGTTGCTCATCGTGGCATTCGCTGCCTGTAAAAAGGAAAAGGCTAATCCTGATGATCCGAACAATCCTGACGCCGAACTGGCTGTGAGCAGGGAAGACCTGATTCCGTATTACATTGTTGCGGAGCGCAAGGCTGGTGACAATAAACTGGCTGTCTTCTATTTCAGCAAGGAGGGCAATGTTGTGAAGGTTAACCTGCACCGCCAGGGTTATCTGCGCAGCGGTGAGGTAAATATGGATAAATCCGGCTTTACATTCGATTTGGAAGGCAATGGAAATTTTGTGTACACTTTTGTGTTTGAGAAGAGTGCTGAAGGTAAGGTGAGTTTAAAATCTTACAGTTTTACGGATAAAGCCAATGCTGCTCAGGGATTTGAGTATGCTGTTCTGGGTACTCAGGGAAGTATTCCTTCTTTCGAAAACGGTTCATTTAAATCCGGTGACATCTTGTTCCAGTTCAGTGCAGCCAGGAATATTGAATGGGATATTAAATCCAGGCAGATCGGTACAAAATATTACCCGCCGCCGATCAATAAAGTTTTGCCGGTCATGGCTGAGGCGCCTGAGGTTTCGGTTCCCTATTATGGCATTAGTCCCGCAGGCTTTAAAGCCAACAATGACTTCATTGGGGCCCTTGTGCCCTCCTGGAAGGATACTGCTACGCCGCTTCTGCTGGTGGAACGAAACAGTATCATTTACCTGTCTGTGAAACAACCTTAAAATCTGAAAAATGAAAAATTTAAGAAACATCCCGAAGATCTTTATTGCGCTCAGTTTCCTTTTTATCCTGGTTTCCTGCAAAAAAGACAAAAAGACTGAGAAAGAAAACACAGCTGGTACTTTTGAATACCAGGGTAAAAGTTATGAAGTCAGTAGTGCGGACTACCGTTCGGGTAATGGCGACGGGGCCTGGATCTACCTGGGTTCAAAAGATTTCAATTTTGTACAGATCCGTACGAAGAATCTGGGCGATTATGTGATCCCGACGGGAACTTTTACTTACAAATCCGGTCTTCCTTATAATCCGGCCGCCAATTTTGCAGGGGGTTTTGTCGACATCAGTAATGTATCGGATGAGGTCAATGCGGGTACGGTAGTGATTTCTAAGGAGGGGGAGCAGTATACCATCTCGGTCGATGTGACTACTGCGAAGGGTCCGCTGAAAGCCAGTTTTACAGGTACCCTGAAGAAAATATAGGCTTATCTGCCCGCTCTTGTTCCTGTTGCGTTGAGCAACAGGAACTTTTTTCTCCGGCAGATGAGATTACTGAATATAAATTAAGTATTGCAAATACTTGACTGGCAATTATTAAAACCCGATTATTATAACTAATGATCTCTTCATGATAAAAGCAGTAATTCTGGACGATGAAATTAGGGGCAGCAAACTGCTGCAACATAAGCTCGATTCTTTTGATGACGAGCTGATTGTGGTAGGTGTTTTCAATGAACCTGCGAAAGCTCTCGAGGCGATTGCGGGGCTTTATCCTGACGTCTTGTTTCTTGATGTGGAAATGCCGGGAATGAATGGTTTCCAGTTTCTGGAACGCCTTGGCAGCTTCGATTTTGAAGTGATCTTTACGACTGCATACGACAGCTACACTTTGGAGGCGCTGCGTCTTAGTGCGGTCGACTATCTGATGAAACCTGTTGATGAAGAAGATCTGCAAAGCGCTATTACCCGGCTCCGGAAAAGGGTAGCAGGTAAGGGCGCTCAAAAAAACCTGAAGCTTGAAAAGACACTGACCAAAAGGCTGGCCCTGCCTACCGCAGAGGGGGTTTATATCATCGATAAATCCAATATCATCAGGGTGGAGGCGATGAGTAATTACAGTGTTTTCCTGCTGGTGGACAATAAAAAAATCATCGTTTCCAAAACTTTGAAAGAATATGAATCGCTCTTAAATGATGAGTGTTTCATCCGAATCAACCGCTCTGCGATCGTGAACCTGACTTATGTTGTAAAGTACCGTAAAGGTGATGGTGGAACGCTCGAATTCAGCGACGGTGCAGAAGTTGAGGTTTCTCCGCAGCGCAAAGATCTGTTACTGCAAAAATTATTTTAGATTTCCCGGATTAGTGGATGGGTTTATGCGGTTGTATGCGACAAAGTTACGGGATTGGGCAATAAAAGACCTGGAGTGTGTAATTAAATGTTGACAATTTTTTACAAATTGCAATTTTTCCATTCCTTTACATGAGCGCTGAACTGAATAATGAGCTGGCCACCAAGCCGCACTATCCCATATTAGACGGACTTCGTGGTGTTGCTGCCATAATCGTTGTCACATTTCACCTTGCAGAGCCATTCTCGACTAGCAATTTAGATAAATTCGTAAATCATGGTTACCTGGCTGTCGACTTTTTCTTTTTATTGTCCGGTTTTGTGATGGGTTATGCTTATGACGACAGATGGTCTAAAATGACGGTGGGCAGCTTCTTCAAACGCCGGATCATACGTCTTCAGCCTATGGTGGTTTTGGGGATGACGCTCGGCGCTATCGGATTTTATTATACGGATTCTACATTATGGCCGCTCATTCATACTGTTCCGCTCTGGAAA
>NZ_DATHGC010000283.1:0-2879 GCF_035317785.1 Pedobacter sp.
CCAGCCGGGGATGCCGGAGCCCGGACGTGTGCATTAAATGGGCGGTTGCAGAGTATGCCATGGCATAATGGAAACTATTTTCCCTCGCCAACTGGCCAACCGAAAGATAGACATCAACCAAATGCATGTCTTTTAACAAACGCTCCATCTCCGCTTGCAGGGTATATTTCAGCAGGTAGTCGTATTTTGTAAATGCAAACAAAGGAAAGCTTTCCGTATTCCGTTCTGTAACGAGCCATATTAATCGGGGGTCCGAAAAAATTTTCCTCAATGCCTTTCTTTCCTTTTCATAAGGACCATCAGAATTACCATCTACCGACTCCAGAAATTCGCGAAAAGAATTTAATACTTTGACTGTCGCAATCAGGCCGGCATGCATACTGTCATATTGCTCATCACGTAAAAATGATGCAGAAAATTTATGGTAGATCATGGCAGACATGGCAGCAGCAAAGTTGTTGCTGGTCCCCAGATCAAGGTAAGATTCCATCTGCTCGAAAATTTCCCTTTCGAAAGAAAAGCTGAATTCATTTTCGTGAAAATACCTGAACATCGCACTTCGTTCATTGATCTGCGCAGGATCTGTAAACGGGTTTTGAAACATTTCCTGCAATAACCGCTCCCCTCCTGCAGTACGTACCTGGTTAAAAAGACTGTAAATGGAATCAGGTTTATATTTGCCCAGTAAATTCAGGTCGGTCACAGTTTGCTTATCCGCTATAAAGGATTTTTGCTGCTCGTTGTCCCTCATTCCCTGATCCAAAATCTCCAGGATCCCTTCATTTTTGATGATCACCATCCCATGCCTGTCTGCTGTAATCCCCTCTTCGAGCTTATAGGTATAGACAGGCTGGTTGCCCTCCATCAGCGTAGGCAAATAAGTAAAACGGATGTTTTTGCACCGTTCTTTAAGCACCTCTCCTGCCTCAATGATGTGACTGGAGATCACAAAAATGCTGCCTTTTTTCCTGGCAAAGGCTGCTGTAAAAGCAACGGTGGCTTCAGCCGCATCCTTAACATTGGTCCCCCGGAACAGTTCATCAAACAACACGAAAAGTTTCCTGGTCTTTAGCTCCATGGCCATCTTTTTTGCCCGCAAAACCTCGGCATAAAAGTGGCTGGCGCCCATACCTAAATTATCCGGCAGGTTGATCGTGGTATAAATCCCGTCCAATGCAGAAAACTCCATTTTTGAGGCCGCCACCGGAAAACCCATATGAGCCAGGTAAAGTGCGATACTTAGCGATTTCATGAAAGTAGATTTCCCGGCCATATTCGCCCCGGTTAAAAAGATCACATTACTCTCCGGCGTAATCTCTATAGAATTGGGGACCGCGTTTTTGACCTGGGGATGGTAGACATCTTTTAAGTGAACCTCATGAGTATTTCCTGGAAGTGCCTTTGGAAACACAAATCCGCGTGATGCCGCAACCTTAGCTACCGCAGTGTAAACATCCAGGAAATAGACATGGCGTAACAGTTTTAGGATACCCTCACGGTGCCGAAAGCGGAAGAGTACATCATATTCAGCCATTTCGCTCTGCGACAGTTTTCCGGGGCTGCTTTGTTTTAAGATCACATTAAAAGAAGGGTCAGCAAGAAGCTGGGCCATGACATCCCTATCTCTTTGATAGGGATGCCCGGCTTCCATTTTAAGGGAAGAAACAAACGTGTTCAGACTTTTCAGCAAATCGATCAGCGTGGCCACCCCTTTCTGGATGGCCGAGGTGCCGGCATCCACGGCAATCAAGTTTGTTAACTTTCTGGTCATTGTATGGTCCTGCGCATTGAGTTTCGTCCGCTCATCCGTATTCTCGAGGTAAGGCTCAATGGCATCGAAATGACTGCTTTGGAGCGGAAAATCAAACCCGGCACTTGCAAAATACTGGATGATCCCGCTGCGCCGGTTGATGGCCTGCTCATCAGACAGCGGGTAACTGAACATTTCTTTGAGCAGCAGGGCCCCGCCACGGGTACTTGTACGGTTGTAGATCTGGTAAATGGAATCGCCCCCATGTTTACCAAAAATATTTAAATCATCCAGCGTCTGCTGATCAGTTGTAAACAACATAAATCTATTTTCTTTTGCGTCTGATTAACAAAATAGTTCCTAGAGCCAGTACTATTGCGGGCAAACCCCATACAAAAAGTATGTTTAGCCGGCTAACCTGTGCCGAAGTGACTGTTACACGCTTGTCTTTTGCATCCGGACGTGAAGTATCTATTGGAAATTCCCCGTAGCTCAGCCAGCTAAACAAAGAAGTATTAAATACAAAATTTGCTGTTCTTACATTGTATCTGGCCAGCTCTGTATTACTCATCAAATCTGCATCACTGGTGACCACAATGCGCTGCTCTTTACCGTTAATCTTCCGGGTCAAAGAAAGTGCCGTTGGCACGGAAATTCTCTGGTCGCCATCAGCTGCAGAAAAAACAACAGCTGCAGAGTCAGCTACGAGCTTTCCCTTTTTAATCCAGCTTTTGTTTTTATTGGTAGTCAGTAGTGGTTTAATCTGAAAAGGGCCGCCAGAAGTATAAGAGAGTCCTGTGGCACCATCCATGGCAACCGGCAAACTGTCTATAAAACTTTTTGCAACATCTTTTGTAAATCCTGCCGGTATTGACGTAAGTTCGTTCAATACCAGGTCAGGTGCTAAATCCGCACTGGGTTGCGCAACGGAACCGTCCATCAGCTGCACATTAAATTGCTTCAATAGCGGGTTGAGGACAGCCTGCTTACCCGGTTCACCCATGATCAGCAGGTTGCCGCCTTTATCGATATATTGCTGTATCCTGGCTAAAACAGCGGGACTAAAGCTGGTTTTAGGATCTGCAATCACCAGGGTAGACACCCATGCCGGGACATCCCCGCTTTCCAG
>NZ_DATHGC010000284.1:0-24096 GCF_035317785.1 Pedobacter sp.
AAGTTAAGCCCACCAGAGCCAATGGTACTGCGGTAACACGTGGGAGAGTAGGTCGGTGCCAAATCTTAAAGAAAGCCTGCAGTCATTGGACTGCAGGCTTTTCTTGTTTATCAATACTCCCATATAAAATAGGTGGTTATAAGACTTCCTTAAGCCCCCTCATATAGAATGATAAACTTCAGAAAAAATCTTCAGTTGAGTATAACTGATTAGCCTGTATTTGAGGAGTGTTAAAAAATGCTAAATTCGTCTTCAAAAAGCAATAAAACCGTATTATTGTATTTTACGTTTATTTTATAAAGGAATTTATGATGAATTTGAAGCAGATTTGTTTGCTGATTTGGTGCATTGGATTAAGTATTTCTGCCTTTTCTCAGAATAAGGATGTTAAGCTTCCTGCAAACTGGTATAATCTTGATTTGCTTAAAGATGGATATTTTGGTATCAGTACTGAAAAAGCTTATAAAGAATTACTGGGCGGCAAAAAGCCAAAGGAAAAAGTAATCGTTGCGGTTATTGACGGAGGTGTAGACATTAAGCACGAGGACTTAAAAGATGTTTTGTGGGTCAACAAGAAGGAAATCCCAGGTAATGGGATTGATGATGATGCAAATGGATACATTGATGATATTAATGGATGGAATTTTATTGGGTCAGAAAAGGGTAATCTGGCCTACGATAATCTGGAAATGACAAGGATTAGACGGTCTCTCCTGCCTAAATATGCTTCTACAACAAATATGACTGTTTTGGATAGTGTGCAAAAAGAAGAGTTTGAATTGTATAAAAAGGTTACGAGAGAATTTGGCAAGAAGTATAATGAAGCCGATCAAACGTTTTCTGTTCTGACCGCCATTAACAAGGTACTTGATTCTGTGGCGCTGATCAACAAGAAGAAAATACCTTCTCTTGAGGATATTGACAGATATGTAGCCGATAGTGAAGAAGAGGAACAGGTTAAAAAGATTATAAGGAGTGGGGCAAAGGAGAGCGGGAGTATTGAAAAATTCTTTAAAGAAATAAAGGATGGCTATAAGCAGTACGATGTGATGCTGAGGTATAATTTGAACCTGGATTATGATCAGAGAAAGGAATTGGTGGGCGACGATTATGCAAACTCAAAAGAGCATAATTACGGGAATAATGATGTAGCCGGACCTAATGCTGAGCACGGCTCGCACGTTTCAGGGATTATTGGAGCCAACAGAACTAATGGCATCGGCATTAACGGAATTGCAAATAGCGTTAGTATTATGGCCATCAGGGTAGTTCCGGAAGGTGATGAAAGAGATAAAGATGTAGCCAATGGGATACGTTATGCTGTGGATAATGGAGCGAGGATAATCAATATGAGCTTTGGTAAGGGATTTAAATGGGACAAACAGGTCGTAGACGAAGCGGTTAAATATGCGGGGGATAGAGGGGTATTACTTGTACATGCTGCTGGCAATGATAACTTAGATACTGATTTAGAAGAGAATTATCCAAATAAATTCTTTGATTCCCCTGAGTCAATTGCCTATAGAAAGGCCCATAAAAAGGCAGAGCCAAAGATTCCCTTGCTGCCGGTACAAGGCCAAATGCAGAATCAGAACCAGGGCATGTCCAGGAATCCGGGATCAGGGATAATTAAGCCTGTTCCTATAGATTCAGCAAAATTTAAGCTCCCCCATGCCGGTAACTGGATTGAGGTTGGTGCCAGTGCTTATGCCGATGACGGATCTTTAAAAGCTTCGTTTTCTAATTACGGTAAATACATGGTTGATGTTTTTGCTCCGGGCTTTATGATTAAATCTACAGTTCCGGGTTCAAAATATGAGGAATTTGATGGTACAAGCATGGCCTCACCCGTGGTCTCCGGACTGGCTGCTATGATATTGTCCTATTATCCCGATTTAAAGCCGGAGCAGGTCCGCGATATCATTATAAAATCTGTTACCAAAATAGACCATAAGGTAAAATACACCAATAGCAGAAATGAAAGTTCAAGGATTGCTTTTTCCGAACTATGTGTTAGTGGTGGTATTGTAAATGCCTATAATGCAATGAAGATTGCTGAAAGTTATTCTTCTAAATGAGATATTGGTAAAGTGCTATTCAGGGAGTATTTATTTAAATAAAAAAAGCCGGTTTTTACCGGCTTTTTTGTAGCGGGGAGCAGGATCGAACTGCCGACCTCAGGGTTATGAATCCTGCGCTCTAACCATCTGAGCTACCCCGCCGGAAATCTTATTTTTAAAGAGTTGCAAATATAGAATAAATTACTTTTCTTTAGAAACAAATAATAAAAAATAGTCTAATTAATTCGGGATATAAGGGTTTAACGATGTCAGAAAAGAAAAAGTTTACATTGGAATATGAATTGAGATCGTCTCCGCGTATTTTGTTTAGCTTTATTAGTGAGCCGAATGGTTTATCTCAATGGTTTGCCGATGATGTTATTTTCAGGGATCAGGTATACACATTCACATGGGATGATGAAATTCAAAAAGCAAAGCTTTTGAGTGTCAAAGAGAATAAGTCAGTAAAATTCAAATGGGTTGACGATGAACCGCACTGCTATTTTGAAATGGAAATCGTTCAGGATGAGCTTACAAATGATGTGGCACTCTCTATAACGGATTTCGCAACCGAGGAAACGCTGGCTGAGCGGACTTTGATTTGGGATAATCAAATAAACTATCTGCATAGCGTGATAGGAGCATAGTTTTTCAATCGCTTTGTGTAAATTTGTATATTGAAAAAGATTCATTTACTTCTGCTCAAAGCATTCATAAGGCCTTTTTTCGTCACATTCTTTATTGTGATGTTTATTCTGTTGATGCTTTTTCTATTTAAGTATGTCGATGACTTAATTGGAAAGGGTTTTGAATGGTATGTCATATTGGAATTGATGTATTATGCTTCTGCGTCTAATGTGTCGATGGCCTTGCCATTATCTATTCTCCTTTCTTCTATCATGACTTTTGGGACGCTTGGAGAAAATTATGAACTCGTAGCGATAAAGTCTGCCGGAGTTTCGCTTCAAAAGGCTATGACGCCGCTTCTTGTATTAATTATAGGGATTGCGATCAGCTCATTTATGTTTTCCGATTATATTTTGCCAAAGGCTAACTTAAAATTTGGCTCCTTGCTTTGGGACATTACCAATAAGAAACTGTCTTTTTTAATTAAGCCTGGGGTATTTAACAATAGCATACCGGGTTATTCCATCAGAGTGAATAGAAAGGGCAATGACGGCGTATCTTTATATGATGTGATGATTTACGATCATACCAGTACAAACGGAATTGCTAAGATCATTATCGCGAAAGAGGGAACAATGTCCAGCAATGATAAATACCTGTTTCTGAAATTGCAAGATGGGGTCCGTTATGAAGAGTCAAGCAACAGAAATACCTTTAATAACCCAAGGCAGGAATTAACCAGAATGCGTTTCTCGGAAACTGACCAGAAGTTTGATATTTCCAGCTTTAAGATGAGCAGAACAAATGAACAGGATTTTAGGAACAATACGGCAATGCTGAACCTAAAAGGATTAACCAGGAAACAGGATTCTTTGGTTAAAGACCTCGATAGCATCAATAAATTTGCGGCAACTAACATCGGTAGTTATTATAAACAAAACAACTATACCAAGGGGTATACCAGGGTTAAAGCCCCTGTTAAAGAGATAAAAGGAGATATTTTAAAGAGTATTCCTTTATCTAACCGCCTTTTTGCGCTTCAGTCGGCGTTTGACAATGCAACAACTATAAAACAAAGCATTTCCGCCAGGACAGCAGATTACGAAGACAAATTGAAGAGTATTACTAAAGTCGAGCTTGAGTATCAAAGGAAGTTTACTTTAGCGGCATCATGCTTATTGCTTTTCTTTATTGGAGCCCCTTTGGGGGCAATAATCAGGAAGGGGGGCTTAGGACTCCCGGTTGTGATGGCTATTGTGTTTTTTTTGCTGTACCATATCATAGCAACGGTGTCTGAAAAATCGGCAACTACAGGTTCATTGAGGTCTTTTTTTGGAATGTGGCTTGCCATATTTATATTGTCGCCACTGGGGGCCTTCCTGACTTATAAGGCAACGGTCGATTCTGCCTTATTTGATGTGGACTATTTCAAACAGCTTATCGTCAATCTTTTTAAGAATAAAAAAAAGAAGGATATACCCCCGGCTTCAGAATAATTCTAAATTCGACTGATTGTGGTGCTTATTGATTACTTATATATGATATTTTATTAAAGAATATTGGGAAGTAACGTTGTAACTTTGTAGCAAACTTAATATATAATCAAATTGTCTGTTAAGATTTGATTATCGATAGATTCATAGAAAATGGAGATTAAACTAAATGCAATAGAAGATGCTGTTGCAGATATAAGGGCAGGTAAAGTCATTATTGTTGTTGATGATGAGGATAGAGAAAACGAAGGTGACTTTCTGACAGCAGCAGCCAATGCTACGCCTGAAGTGATAAATTTTATGGCAACTTATGGCAGAGGTTTAATCTGTGCTCCTTTGACTGAAGAAAGATGCGATCAGCTGGGTCTTGAGCCAATGGTGGGAAAAAATACAGCAGCATATGAGACGAATTTTACAGTATCGGTAGACTTGCTTGGGCACGGTTGCACTACTGGAATCTCGGCTTCTGACAGATCAAAAACCATTCTGGCATTAATCAATCCTGATATCGATCCGGCGGAGTTGGGCAAGCCTGGTCATATTTTTCCATTGAGATCCAAGGATGGGGGTGTACTGAGGCGGTCCGGACATACAGAAGCTGCTGTTGATTTGGCCCGCTTGGCCGGAATGGAACCGGCTGGAGTATTGGTAGAAATCATGAAAGATGATGGTGAAATGGCCAGATTACCTGATCTTGTTAAAATTGCTGCCCAGCACCAGCTTAAAATCATCTCTATTAAGGACCTGATCTCCTACAGGCTTAGTAAGGAAAGTTTGATAAAACAGGAAGTTACAGTTAACTTACCGACTCAGTGGGGAGATTTTAAAATGACAGCCTATACTCAACTGGATACAAACGCTACTCATTTGGCGATAAGTAAAGGAGAGTGGACTGAGGACGAACCCATACTGACCCGTGTTCACAGTTCTTGCGTTACAGGTGATATATTTGGCTCCTGCAGGTGTGATTGCGGTCATCAGTTGCATAAAGCTATGGAAATGATCGACAGGGAAGGCAAAGGCGTTATTGTTTACATGAACCAGGAAGGTAGAGGGATTGGATTAATAAACAAGCTTCGCTCCTATAATCTTCAGGATGCAGGATTTGATACTGTTGAAGCAAACATTAAGCTCGGGTTTAAAGGAGATGAAAGAGATTATGGTGTTGGCGCGCAAATATTGAGGGCACAGGGAATTACTAAAATGAAATTGATGTCCAATAATCCAACCAAAAGAGCCGGTTTAACAGGCTACGGACTAGAGATTGTTGAAAATGTGCCAATCGAAATTGAAAGTAACGTTCATAATGAGCATTATCTTAAAACAAAACGTGATAAAATGGGACACCAGATCATGAAAGGCTAGAAGAATTATTTCTTCTTGTTTTTCTTGTCTATAATAACAGCCTCTTTATTAATTGAACTTTTTGAAGCAGCGGGTGCGGGTTTTTTCTCATCCGCTTTCTTTTTTTGCGCTTTTTGGTATTGACCTGTAATCCTTTGTAAAAATTCCTGGAAGCTGTCAAATTGCTGGGTATAGATCAGACCCAGGGAGGTCACATTATTATTTTGGTTGCTGCTATTGACGAAGTTGTATTGCTGGGTTTGAGGTTTATTTGCCAGCTTACCTACCAGTGTTCCATCCTTTTTAATTAGTGTCAGGAGTTCCACTTCCCCGCCAACATTATTGCTGGTGAAACCAATTGGGGACAGATCACTTGTGCTTGCTTTATCAACTATTCCGGCATTTAGTACTACCCGGTTGTTGAAAAATCTAAATGAAGCGTTGGCTTCACTTAATGAACGGATATTGATGTCCACAAAATCAAGATTAAGCGAGGACAGAACATTATTGAATTGATTGAACAGGAGTTCGGTGGCCGTACTGGCTACCCCGGATGTCAATTGCTTGCCCAAATCCTCTTTTCCTGTACCCGGCGCAAAACTTCTCCTGATAATTAAGCTTAGCGCCTGCAGGTTCCTATTGTTGTCATCATTGAAATAAGATTGCATCTCCTCTTTAATTGATGGGTCTGAAGGGAAGAAAATATCCAGTTTAATATCCGGTTTTAAGAGGAGTCCGGTTAGTCCCATTTCTACCTCTGTAAGCACACGGCTGCTTGCATTATCCCTGCCAGCGGCGTCTCTGTTGGCTGCAGTATAAAGGTCGGTAAGGCTGGCTCTTACCGCATATATAGCTTTTAAATTTATTTGGGCCATTGTAGGATTGCCTGTCCATCTGATTGTGCCTCCTTGCCTGATGCTAAATTTTTTATTTATAATTTCCTGCGCCGTAAAGTCGAAGCTTCCGGATTCAATAATGTAATCACCGGACATCTCGAAATCGCCTAAGCTATTAATATTCAGTTCCAGATTCTTGGAATTTCCTTTGCCGCTTAAGTTTCCAAGCGTAGTAAATATATTTGCTGTACTATTGGGGTCAACGCTTAGCCTCAGGTTCATGGTTAGCCCGTCAAAGCTTGTTTGTTTTTTAACGACCTTGGTGGTGTCTTTACTTACAAATGTGATAAAGTCTTTATTGGATACTATTTCTGAACTATTTAAAGGGAGATTAAAAACCGTTCCCTTTTCAGTCCTGGCATCGATCTCAATAAACATTTTGTTCGTTGGCCCTTTGAACTTAAATGTACCGGTTCCATAAGCCTTTCCAAAATAAATGCTGTTGTCCTTTTCTGTAGTATTTAGCGCCATAAAGTTTTTGGCATTTACAGTAACGTTTAGCGTAGGTGTATTGATATTATTGAGGTCCACGGATCCGTTGGCGATGGCCTCGTTGTTATCTATGTCGAGTAACTTAAGATCGCTAAGCCTAATGACACTATTGTCTACAACTACCTGATCGTTTAACGTATAAGTGGTTTTTAAATAATTTATCGTCATTATCCCTTTGTCAAAAGATATTTCACCGTTTATTGAAGGTTTTTCAAAAGGGCCTTTTACGGAGAGATCAGCAGAAACGTGACCTTTCAAATCTGACACTAATTTTTTAACAAAAGGACCTAACACAGCAAGCTCACTCTGGTCTAATTTTAGGTTGAGGTCGATTTCTTTTTTGTCCAGGTCAAGGTTACCCAGTATCCGAAGCGTTTCTTTATCCGCAGTCATTATATTGGTGAAGACATTCGCCATATTATTCACCTTGTCGTAGGACGAGGTGTCGGTCAGGTTTCCAATATAGGTCTTGTTGAATGTCAGGGAATCTATTTTTAAGTTATCAGATATCCGCGGCGATTTTAAAATGTTATATAGTCTGGTTTCACCATTTACATTTCCTGAGAGCTGTACTCCAAGTGTTTTTACAAATGGATTAATGCTTTTCAAGTCGAAGTTTTTAAAGCCGACCTCTAAAAGATCGCCCGGATTGCCAGATACAATTCCGTTAACAGTAAGCAGCTGGTTTCCATTGCTCAAATCAAAATTGTTGATGTCGGTTTTTCCATCCTGAAATCTGATACTTACTTTTTCCTGAATCTTCCAGTCTTCATTGTTTATTTTGAGAATGGAAGGTAAAATACTTACACGGGCGCTGGTGTCATTTGCAAATTCCACAAGGCCGTTCAAATCGAGCTGATTCGCATCATCAGAATTTGCAAGCTTTACGTTTAACGAAAGGCTGTCATTGCGAAGGATATTCGAGATATTCACATTTTTAATGTACAAGCTGTCATTCAAGTCCACTCTGTCTGAAGTAATGATGGCTTGAAGCTGATTTGTGGATGCATTTTCGTCGACAATAATATTATTTACAATTACGCCTTTGTATTTTATTTTTTTAACAAAGCCATTAATTGTAGCCACATTGTGCTGTGAGTCAAAATCTCCGGAAAAAATAGCCTGATCACTAATTTCCAGACCGGGAGCTAAAAGTTCAGCAATGGGCTCAAATCTTTTGATCTTGAGATTGAACTGAAAGATCTGATCCCCATAGGGTTTAATATCTGTCTTCAAAGAAGGGATGTATTTTCTTGCTAATGCCTTATAGTATGAAGGTATAGTATTGAGGTCATACTGACCTTTTATACTGGCTTCAAGGACATCGGAGTTGATCATCAAACTTCTGCCCTTACCTATTCCGCCGGCCTCTAATTTTAGAGAGTCAATATTATATATGCCTTTTACATTGTCTAATCTTACTTGCTGGATCAGTAAATCACCCTGAATGTTGTTTAGGTTAGTGCCTGAGAAGTTCGTTTTAAACTTCGCATCTATCATTAAGGAGTCTTTGTAAAGTTTTAAGGCTTTTAATTTTGCATTGGTAATTGTGGCTTCGAAATTGAAGACAGGCAGCTTTGGGTTTAGGTTAACCCCGCCATCAAAGACCAGCTGAACATTTTTGTCATTTATTTTTAACCTTCCATCAAAATATTTTTTGTTAAAAGTTCCATCGATTTTTACATTTCGATACCTGTAATTGTGGAAATCAATATAGTCAATGTCACCGTCGAGCTCTTCAGTCAGGTGTTTAACCTCTGTACCCCGACCTTTTACGAATAGAGAAGCGGAAATTCGACCCAGAGTTCTTTCATTGATCAAGGTTCCCAGATTAAAATCATAAGTCTTAATATTACCTGTATAGGAAGGAATTCCCTGCTTGTCGATTCTCATATTTACATCGGAAACAACCCGGCCCAGTTTGGTTTTAAATTCTCCATAGGCTATAAAATCATTTTGAAATCCCGTAAATGATCCCTTGAAATTGATGTTGCCAAATTTGGAGATTATAATGGGTATTGCACCAGTTCTTTTTCCATTAATGTTACCCACGATCTCATCCAGATCCGTTTTATTTGTGCCCGCCATCTCTATTTTCAGATCGACAAACGTTTCTTTAAGATTAGGCAACCCTTTCAGGGAAAAATCCCCCTTAATGTACGTAGCCTTTCCTGCCTTTGCCAATAGTTTTTTAGCTTTGAGATTGTTAACCAAACCTGACATTTGCCCGTCGATTTCGATATCCAGATTTATGCTGTTGAGTTCGGGAGCAAAAAATGCCACATCTCTTGATGCGAGAAAGCTATTTTTGAAATTTGCTTTCATCCTGACCTTATTTACATAGTCTTTAAAATCGCTAAACTTATCAAAACGCATTCTGAAATAATCTGACAACCTGCTTTTATTGGTTACCAGCATTAGCTTTTCCAGTTCAATACTGTTAGTGTCAACAGTTGTAAAAGCGGTTAAATTCTTTAAATAAAATCCACTTTTTTCTTTAAAAGTCAGATTCTTTATATCAGCCTGAAAGATATGATCAGAGGTATTTAACTTCTCAAAAATCCCGTTCAAATTAGTCAGGTGTACATCATCAAAATTTACACCTTTGATCATGGTATCTACTCTCAGGTTCTTGTACCTGAAGTCAAAACTGTTGAGGATTACTCTGCTGAAAGATATTTTATATGGCTTTTTCTTTTTCTTTACGGGTGTCTTCCCTGAATCGAAATAATTAATTATAAAATCAAGGTTTGTTGATCTGTCCTTGTACGATTTCAGATAAAATGTACCTTTATTGATCTGAACAGTATTGATATCTATTATTCTCTGTTTAATGGAGAGACGATTTATGTCCACCAGGAATTTGGGCGTGTTTAGCAATGTGTCTTTTTGCAGATCAAGAACGAGCAGGTTTTCGATTACAATTGATTTAAACGGTTTTATATAAATGCCAGTTAAAGAGATTTTCGTGTTAAGCTCCTTTGACAAGTAATTAGCAGTCTTCTTTGCAATGAAAGTCTGTACTGTTTTAAACTGAAGAGAGAACAAAATGACAGCAAACAGTAATAATACCGATGCAAGGACCAAAAGCAGTATTTTTAATAGTTTTTTAATAATTTTGTAGCTTAATAATAATAATAAACGTGTCGGTAATACTTGCTATAGAATCTTCCTGCGATGAAACATCTGTTGCTATTTGTAACAACGGCAAAATTACAGCCAATGTTATTGCAAACCAAACAATTCATCAAAATTATGGTGGCGTGATACCTGAATTGGCGTCACGGGTGCACCAGCAAAATATTGTTCCCGTCATACATCAGGCTTTATTGGATGCTAAAGTTAACAAAAATGAGCTAAGTGCAGTCGCCTTTACCCGGGGGCCTGGTCTGCTCGGTTCTTTACTTGTCGGTGTATCTTTTGCAAAATCGTTTGCCCTTGCCCTTGATCTGCCTTTAATTTCGGTTAATCACATGCACGCACATATTTTGGCTCATTTTATTGATGATCCTAAACCTGCGTTTCCATTCCTTTGCCTGACGGTTTCAGGGGGGCATACACAGATTGTGCTTGTTAAAGATTATTTTGACATGGAAATTATCGGTGAGACATTAGATGATGCTGCCGGAGAGGCGTTTGACAAAACTGCGAAGCTGCTAAAACTGCCTTATCCAGGTGGACCGTTAATTGACAAGCACGCGAAAGACGGTGATCCGTTAAGATTTAAATTTGGAGAACCCCAGATCAGGGATCTCAATTACAGCTTTAGTGGTTTTAAAACTTCCGTTTTATATTTTATCAGAGATAAAGAGAAAGAGAATCCAAATTTTATTGCCGAAAATTTAAATGACATATGTGCTTCTGTACAGCACAGTATTGTTTATATATTGCTCAATAAACTTAAGAAAGCGGCAAAACAGCAAGATATTAAAGAAATTGCTATTGCAGGAGGAGTTTCCGCTAATAGCGGATTGAGATCTGGATTAAAGGATCTTGCCAGTGAACTTGGTTGGAACATATATATTCCGGCCTTTGAATATTGTACAGACAACGCGGCTATGATTGCTATGGCTGCACATTATAAGTATATAAATAGAGAATTTGTAGGACAGGACATCGCACCTCTGTCAAGAATGGAGTTTTAATAAAACAGATGAATATGAGTACAATGAGTTTAATGTTTTTTGGGTTAATGCTTGTCCCGTTAATTGTATTTTTATTTTGGCTGATAAAAAAGGACAGGAAGAGAGACTACATTGGACTTTTGGTTCTGATTCTTATGGCGATTTTAGCCATAGTCACCATCGTGAAATTCGATTCCAAATTTATGGAATCCAGAAATGGATTAACTGATAAGAGTCAGTCACCCAGTTATAAATAATCGTTAAAAAAAAAGCAACGCAATAGCGTTGCTTTTTTTTTAACGATTTATTTTTTTACAATTTTTCCTCTAATTTTTCACCTGTTACCTCTGATCTGATCTTGGCTTCTATTTCATCAGATAGTTCAGGGTTATCCATTAGCAATTGTTTTACTGCATCTCTACCCTGGCCAAGTTTAGTATCGCCATAAGAAAACCATGAGCCCGCCTTTTTGATAATATTAAAATCAACACCCAGATCAATGATCTCACCGGTTTTAGAAATTCCTTCACCAAACATGATGTCAAATTCTGCGATACGGAAAGGAGGGGCAACCTTGTTCTTTACTATTTTAACTTTTACCCTGTTCCCGGATACCTCATCGGAATCTTTGATTTGGGACGTTCTACGTATATCCAGTCGGACTGAGGCATAAAATTTCAATGCATTACCGCCCGTAGTAGTTTCAGGATTTCCGAACATGACGCCAATTTTTTCCCTTAGCTGGTTGATGAAAATACAGCAACAGCCGGTTTTAGAAATGGTACCCGTTAACTTGCGTAATGCCTGGGACATCAGACGTGCGTGCAGCCCCATCTTAGAATCGCCCATTTCACCTTCAATCTCAGCTTTAGGGACCAAAGCTGCAACCGAGTCAATTACAATTACATCTATTGCTCCTGACCTGATCAGATTATCTGCAATTTCCAATGCCTGCTCTCCATTGTCGGGCTGGGAAATCAATAAGTTATCTACATCAACACCAAGCTTTTTTGCATACCCTTTATCAAAAGCATGTTCCGCATCAATTATGGCAGCAATACCGCCTTTTTTTTGGGCTTCAGCAATAATGTGAGTGGCCAGAGTCGTTTTACCGGAAGATTCCGGTCCGTAGATCTCAATGATCCTCCCTTTAGGCACACCCCCAATCCCTAAAGCGATATCTAAGCTGATAGAACCGGTAGAAATAGATTCAATAGGCTCTACTGCGTTGTCCCCAAGTTTCATTACGGCACCTTTACCGTATGATTTTTCTAACTTATCCAGTGTAAGTTGTAATGCTTTTAATTTGTCTGCACTTGCGCTCATATTGTTATGCTTATTGATAGAACTATTTTAAGTTGCCGGATGTATTTACTAATTATGTTAGCAAATATAAATAATATTAATTTGAAATAACAAATTCGAATCAATTTATTTTTGATTCCAATGCCGTTTCACTAATTATTTTAGTTATTTTCTCATTTTTTTGAAAATATTTACAAATATGTGTAATCTCGCAAATGCTGCATTTTGGCGATCTGGCGACACAAACATACCTGCCATGCAAGATTAGCCAGTGGTGTGCGATATGAATGGTATGCTCGGGCAGGTTCTTCACCAGGTCTCTTTCAACAGCAAGCGGTGTTTTTCCCGTTGTTAACCCTATTCTGTTGGCCACTCTGAAGACATGCGTATCAACAGCCATAGCCGGTGCATTATAAATTACAGATGCAATTACATTTGCGGTTTTCCTGCCTACACCTGGCATCTTTTGCAGCTGATCAATAGCAGAAGGTACTTCACTGCTGAAATCATCAACGAGCATTTTCGCCATTCCCACAAGGTGTTTTGCTTTGTTATTAGGATAGCTTACACTCCTGATATAGTCAAACACAATGTCAGGTGTTGTTTCCGCCAGGCTTTCAGGGGTTGGAAAGCGCTGAAAAAGAGCAGGGGTAACCTGATTTATACGTTTATCTGTGCACTGAGCGGACAAGATCACCGCCACAAGTAACTGAAAAGGGTTATTGTAGTTTAACTCTGTTTCTGCATCGGGTTGTTTTGCGGAAAAATGCGAGACAAAGTGTCTATACCTTTCTTTTTTGAGCATAGACAAACATAGATAAACATTAGAAATAAAAAAAGCTGCCAAATTTTGGCAGCTTTTGATCGTTATTAAATTACTTAGCTCTGGAGTATGCCAGAATTTTTGATACAGTTTCGTCAGAAGGATTTCTGCTTAAACCGTCCAATTGTGTTTTAATGTTTTCATAAAACACAATATCGTGTGCTTCTAAATCTTCAACAAGCATTTCCTGTTGTTTTGATTGTTCGTAATTTAATTTGTTAACTGAAGTAGAGGTTTCCATCATAAGCAATAAACATATATTAGTTATTACTAATAAACGCTATTGTTATTAATTTATTTTAACCGTAACAACAATTATTATAATTAATTTTTTACCCTCAAATTACGAGATCTCTTTTACCTTCATCATCTTTCTGAGGTTGCTTAAAGCATACCTCATGCGTCCCAGTGCGGTATTTATACTTACCTCGGTCAGGTCGGCGATTTCTTTAAAGCTTAAGTCTGCGTAATGCCTCATGATCAGAACCTCTTTCTGATCATCGGGCAGCAGTTGGATCATCGCCCTCAAATCAGTATGTGTCTGTTCTCTCAGCATCTTGTCCTCTGCACTTTCCTCATAGAACTGGAGCATATTAAATACATCTGTGCCGTCAGCACTTGTGATGATGGGGGCCCGTTTCTCACGTCTGAAGTAATCTATTACCAAATTGTGTGCAATACGCATCACCCAGGGCAAAAATTTACCCTCCTCGTTGTACCGGCCTGATCTAAGTGTATTTATTACCTTAATAAAGGCATCCTGGAATATATCTTCTGCCAAATACTGGTCTTTTACCAGCAGATATATAGAAGTATAAATTTTTGACTTGTGTCTTCTCAGCAGTTCTTCCAGAACAGATTCATCACCCGTCAGGTATAACTTTATCAAGTCTTGATCACTATATTGTTGTAATTTCATAGGAGTATCCTTACTAAATCCCTTGCTTTTTGCTATAAAAAATACTTAGTAGAGGTTTGTTTCGATATGATTTCTCCTATTGGGTTTTAAGAATGTGGTTTGTTAATGTTTAGTTATTATTTCAAAAGAAGCATTTTTTTATTACAATCCAATATAAAAAGTGTTAAAAAATTATAAAAGTGGTTTCAATGCCTTATTTTGCGTTCCTCCGAAAAATCAGAAATTGTCTTTTTTGAGGTATATTTGCAATCTTCTATCATGAAATCAATGAATAAGGAATTAGACAAAGATCCGCATAAACATATAATCATAAAGGGTGCCAGAGTTCATAATCTTAAAAACATAGATGTAGCAATCCCAAAAAATAAGCTGGTTGTCATTACGGGAATGTCGGGATCCGGTAAGTCTTCCCTGGCTTTTGATACTTTGTATGCTGAAGGGCAGCGCAGGTATGTAGAAAGTTTATCTTCCTATGCCAGGCAATTTATGGGTCGTATGAATAAGCCTGAGGTCGACTACATTAAAGGCATTGCCCCGGCAATCGCAATTGAGCAAAAGGTCATTACTTCAAATCCGCGTTCTACCGTAGGGACTTCGACCGAGATCTATGACTATCTTAAACTTTTGTTCTCGAGAATAGGAAAAACCTACTCACCGGTATCCGGAAAGATTGTGAAAAAAGATACCGTAACGACTGTAGTGGATTTCATTTCCGGACTGGAAAAAGAAAGTACCGTGACTATATTTTGTCCCTTATTTCCCCACAACAACCGCTCAATTAAAGAAGAGCTGGCGGTATTGCTTCAAAAGGGGTTTTTAAGGGTGTCCCTGTATGACAAGGTTCAAAAGATTGAAAGCATTCTGGAAGACGAATCTTTTAAAGACTTTGAACTTGCTGATGAACATACGGTCAGGATTCTGATCGATCGTATCGTCGTGAGCACAGATGACGAAACCCTGAGCCGTATTGCTGACTCCGTACAAACTGCTTTTTTTGAGGGCAAGGGCGATTGCTATGTAGAGCATGAAGGCAGTACCACGCATTTTTGCGATCGGTTTGAACTGGATGAAATGCGTTTTGAGCAGCCTACGCCTAATTTTTTCAGTTTCAATAATCCATACGGAGCCTGCAAAAGATGTGAAGGTTATGGAAATGTAATAGGGATTGATGAAGATCTGGTCATCCCGGATAAAAGTAAAAGTGTGTTTGACAATGCCATCGCCCCATGGCGTGGTGAGAAAATGCGCGAATGGTTAAACCGTCTTGTCAAAAACGCTTCAAAATTTGACTTCCCGATACACCGTCCTCACAACGAACTTACAGAAAAGGAACAGCAATTGATTTGGACGGGCAATCAGCATTTTGCCGGACTTGATGCTTTCTTTAAGGACCTGGAAGAACAGACCTATAAAATTCAGTACAGGGTGATGTTGTCACGCTACAGGGGTAAGACCTCCTGTCCTGATTGCAAAGGCTCACGTTTGCGAAAAGATGCGTCTTACGTAAAGATCGGGAACAAGTCAATTATTGATATCGTGCTGATGCCCTTATCGGTCATCCTGGATTTTTTTGAAAACCTTAACCTCTCCGCCACCGAAGAAAAAATAGCCAAACGCCTGCTTGCCGAGATCAGCAATCGTGTATTGTACCTAAACAATGTCGGTCTGGGTTATCTGACACTGAACAGACTCTCAAATACTCTATCGGGAGGAGAATCTCAGCGGATAAACCTGGCCACATCACTGGGCAGCAGCCTTGTAGGTTCCATATATGTACTTGACGAACCCAGTATCGGTCTTCACCCAAGAGACACCAATAAACTGATAGAGGTACTGATCTCTCTCAGAAATGTGGGCAATACGGTATTGGTCGTAGAGCATGAAGAGGAAATGATGAGGGCAGCAGATTACATTATTGATATCGGTCCTGAAGCAGGTACACACGGCGGTAACCTCGTATTTAGCGGTACATATGATCAGATCATTAAGGATGACAAGAGCCTTACCGGCCGGTACCTTTCAGGTGCAGAACAAATTGCAGTTCCTTTAAAAAGGAGAGTGTGGAAGGATCATGTACTCATCACCGGGGCAAGGGAAAATAACCTCAAAAATATTGATGTTAAGTTCCCTCTCGGCGTGTTTACAGTTGTATGCGGCGTGTCCGGCTCGGGTAAAACCAGTTTGGTTAAAAAGATATTATATCCTGCACTTCAGAAAGCGATAGGAAACTATGCAGGGGAGCAAACAGGGGCGCACAATGGAATATTTGGTAATTATGACCTGGTCAGCCAGGTAGAAATGGTTGACCAAAACCCTATAGGCCGTTCGTCCAGATCAAACCCGGTCACCTACGTGAAGGCTTGGGACGATGTCAGGGCACTATTCTCAGCATTGCCGGCTTCTAAAGCAGCAGGCTTAAAACCAGCCGCTTTTTCTTTTAACGTTGAAGGAGGGCGGTGTGACGTATGTCAGGGTGAGGGAGAGGTAAAGATAGAGATGCAGTTTATGGCAGACATCTATTTGCCGTGCGAAGCCTGCGGAGGCCGGAGATTTAAGCAGCAGGTCCTTGATATTACTTACCAGGATAGAAATGTTGCAGATATTTTGGACCTTACGATTGACGAGGCGGTGGATTTCTTTAAGAATGAACCTAAAATACTGAATAAATTACAACCGCTGGTCGATGTGGGCCTGGGCTACGTGCATTTGGGCCAGTCATCCAATACCTTATCCGGAGGAGAAGCACAGCGCATCAAACTGGCCTCGTTTTTAATTAAAGGGAACAATGCCAACAAGACCCTTTTTATATTCGATGAACCTACAACCGGATTGCATTTTCACGACATCAAAAAGCTCCTTATTGCACTAAATACACTTATTGAGCAGGGCAATACGATATTGGTGATAGAACACAACATGGATATGATCAAGTCTGCTGACTGGGTAATCGACATTGGTCCTGAAGGGGGTGATAGAGGCGGTGATCTTGTTTTTGAAGGTACACCAGAGGATTTGCTTAACGCAAAATCTTCTTATACAGCCAAGTTTTTAAAAGCACATTTATAATAATTGTATCTTCGCGCATGCTTTTTTTGACACTCTTTTTAGGAATCATCTTGAACATGTTAGGGTACATTCCGCCCGGGAACATAAATCTGACTGTAGTACAGATTACCATTACGCGGGGCATCCGTCAGGCCCTGTATTTTATATTCGCCTTTTCAGCAGTTGAGGTTTTGTTCACTTTTGGTGTGATGCGTTTTGTTCAATGGCTTTCCAGCGAAATCAAACTGGGAGACATCATAGATGTCATCATGATACTGATGTTTGGAGTCCTGGGGGTCATTACCTGGCGGTCACGTAAGGAAATGCCCAAAACCGATTATTCAAATAAAGACAGCATCCGGTACGGGATGCTGCTCGGGGTGCTCAACCCCATGCAGGTCCCTTACTGGTTATTTGTTGGTACTTATCTCATATCTCATGAATGGATAGATATTGGTTATTTGTCCCTGAGTATTTTCAGTATAGGTTCAGGAATTGGCGCAGGTCTGGCATTGTACGGTTTTGCAAGATTTGCCCAGTATATTCAGGAGAAGTTCGATCTGAGCAGTTATATTGTTAATAAGAGCATCGCCATTCTTTTCTTTGCATTATCGGGGTATCATATCTGCAAAATCGGTTATATTCATTTTATTAAGTGAACAGGTTAGGGACCTTCTTGTTATTGCCCACGATCCAGACGATGTCCCCATTTTCGAAGATCAAATTAGAGTCTGGGTTCAAAATTCGCTGACCTTTGCGCTCAATACCCACGACCAATCCTTGCGTTGCCTCTCTAATGCCCGAGGTGCGGATACTTTGACCATAAACCGGGGAGCTGCTGCTGATCACCACCTTCTGCAGCGCCATATCTTCTCTTGGAAAGCTTGATTCTGTATTTTCATCCATACTGCCTTCAAAAAGTTCCTTTACTGCAGCCAGCTGATCATCTGTGCCAATTACCATCACTTTATCATTAGGAAAGAGCTGCTCATCTCTGCCCGGAGTGGGGATCATGATCTTTCCCCTTTCAATTAATGCAATGTTCACACCATATTTTTCCCTGACCGCAAGCTCCACAAGGGTCTTTCCGGCAAGCTTAGATTCCGGGGCAACAATCAAATCTGCAAGGTGAGTATCCCATGGCAATATGTCCGGCTGGGTATTTTTACTTTCACGTGCGTTCAGGTTTAGTAAAAAGCGTTTTTCCAGTTTATCATAAAATGATTGCAGCCGCCTGGAGAAAATAAACATTCCTACAATGATTAAGCTAAAGGCAATGCCGGCGGCAATCAGTGTGTCAAAAAATTCATAGACCAGAAAGCCCACAAAGAGCACCCCTAATGCAATTCTAAAAAATTCGATAGAGATCAATGGCCCGCGTGTATATTTTTTATTCAGCCAGAGGTGTGAATAGGCAACTTTCTGGATTCTTCTAATAGACAGTGCCCATAAAAAGGGCGACATTAAAATAAGAGACACCACAATGCTGATAATGGTGCCATTAACCCCCTCAGCTATATTTTGAGTAATAAACGGATGCACATACCTTAACGCAAGGAAAATAACCGCTACTATGATCACAGAATGAATAATGGTATTGAAAATGTAAGCCCGTAACAGCACCTTCCAGTCACTCAGCGTCGTGATGCCCTGCGTTCCGGAACTATACCTGTCAATCGCATCAAGCCATTTTTTGGGAAGCACCTTTATCAGGAAATTATAAAAAGGTTCGGAGAGTTTTATCAGATATGGAGTCGTAAAAGTAGTAATGGCTGCTGCGACAACGGCGATTGGGTACAGGAAATCACTTGTCACTTTTAATGTTGCGCCAAGAGTAGCTATGATAAAGGAAAACTCACCAATTTGAGCCAAACTCATCCCGGCCTGTACAGAAGTTTTTAATGGCTGTCCGGCAAGCAGCGCACCTAATACCGTAAAGACAATTTTGCCTATAATAATGACAAGGGTAACCAAAATGATAGGCGTGGCATATTTGATCAGCATTTGAGGATCTATCAGCATCCCTACAGACACAAAAAAGACTGCCGAAAACAAGTCCTTGACAGACTTGGTCAGATGCTCAATTCTTTCCGCCTGAGTCGTTTCAGCAAGTATTGATCCCATAATAAATGCACCCAGAGCAGGAGAAAAGCCAACTTTCACAGCGACCATCACCATGACTAAGCACAATGCCAATGAAACAACCAGCATGGTTTCATCGTTCATCAGCTTTTTGGTTACTTTAAGAAATGTGGGGATAAGAAATATTCCGCCAAGAAACCACAGCACCAGGAAAAAGCCAAGTTTCAGTATCGAGAACAGCATTTCGTTTGCAGCGGATTGCTGGCTTACAGCCAAAGTGGAAAAAAGCACGAGAAGCAAAATAGCCACCAAATCTTCCACGATAAGTACCCCGAAAACCAGGCCGGCAAACTTTTTATGTTTGATACCAAGCTCTTCAAACGCTTTCAACGTAATCATGGTCGAGGAAATGGACAAAATCCCGCCCAGGAAGAGACTGTCCATATCAGACCAGCCCATCAGCTTGCCGATGCCATAACCGGCCAGGATCAAAAAGCCTACTTTGACGATAGCCGTAATGGAAGCTGAACCGCCAACTTTAACCAGTTTTTTAAAGCTGAATTCGAGTCCTAAGCTAAAGAGTAAGAAAATTACGCCTATTTCTCCCCAGATTTCAATGCTTTTGCTGTCACTTACCGTAGGCAGGAAGTCCAGATAAGGCCCTACAAGAACTCCGGCCAATATGTAGCCCAGAACCAGTGGTTGTTTTATCTTTTTAAAAACGAGCGTGGTAAATCCGGCAGCTGCAAGTATTAATCCTAAATCGGCAATTAAGTCTGGTAAATGTATCATAGGCAAAAAGGGTTTTGCCGTAATATACAAAAAAAAGGCCTTTTTTATTCCAAAAAAGCAGAAACCTGGGGTTATGGCAATTTATTGAAGTAATCCAGTGTCGCAGTCTTATCTTTATGGAGTTGCTCCTTAAGCGCCTCCAACCCTGTAAATTTAACATCATGTCTTAGAAATTCCAGGAAATTCATCTTTACATCCTGGCCATAAATTTCTTTGCTGAAATCAAATATATTCACTTCGATGTTCCTGGTCATTCCATTTATGGTGGGGCGCTGGCCTATATAGGCCATTCCTTTGAATACTTCATCCGCCATTTGAACAGTTACCGCATAAATGCCGTCAGAAGGAATGAGTTTATAGGTTTCCTCTACAAAAATATTTGCAGTAGGATAACCGATAGTCCTTCCTATTTTGTCTCCCTTTACCACTTGTCCGCACAAAGAAAAATGATACCCCAGGTAACTTGCCGCCAGGGCTACTTCTCCGTTCAGCAGGGCCCTGCGAATCTTGGTAGAACTTACTGCCACATCATTGATGTCCTGTTCAGGAATCTCTTCGATCTTAAAATCAAAAAGTTCTGAAAACTCTTCCAGTTCCTTCATCCCGCCCTTTCTATCTTTCCCAAAACGATGGTCATAGCCCACTATAAGGTGTTTAACCCCTATGGTATCCACCAATATATTCCTGATGTATTCAGCGGGGCTTAAGTTTGAGAAATCACGGGTAAAAGGAGTGATGATCAGGTGATCCACACCAAGATCTGCCAGGATCTTAGCCTTTTCATTAATGGTATTGATCATTTTTAAGTCCTGATTTTCAGGATCTATGATCAGTCTCGGATGCGGGAAAAATGTCAGGATTACACTTTCACCACCGGTTGTCTTAGCCAGTTCACACAATCGTTTTATGATCTTTTGATGTCCATAGTGCACACCATCAAATGTTCCGATGGTCACAACCGCGTTGCTTAGCTTTTTGAATTCAGAAAAATGATTGTAAATTTTCAAGACTACTATTTAATTAATGTAACGACTGGCGTTTTACTACACCGCCTTTTATATCGGCTATTTGTTGCTGTATCACAAAAGCATCAGGATCAATCTGTCTTATCGCAGTTTGCAATTTGCTCATTTCAAGTTTGGTAACTACGGTGTAAAGAATATTAATGTCCTTCTTTTCGCCATAACCGCCTTCACCCTTATAGATGGTCACACCCCGTTTCATCTGGTTGATGATGTATTTTTTAATGTGTTCATTCTTTTCGGAAATCACGGTAACACCCGTGTATTGCTCTATCCCGTTCACAATATAATCAACGGTTTTTGATGCAGATAAATACGTCAGGATAGAATACATCGCCGTAACCAGGTTAAGGTAATAGGCAACGACACCAAAAATAAGAATATTCAGTATCAGTATAATATTTCCAACGGTGAGAACGCTATTCCTGCTGATGTACAAAGCCAGAACCTCTGTCCCGTCAATTACACATCCGCCCCGCATGGCCAGGCCAATGCCAGCACCTAAAAATAACCCTCCAAAAACAGCAATCAGCAATTTATCGCTGGTTACAGGTTCAAAAGGAGCGACCAAAAGCATTCCAGCCAAAAGGGTAATGGCGATACCCGTTTTAATGGCAAAACCTTTTCCTATTTGCCGGTATCCTAAGATGATAAACGGGATGTTGATCGCCATAATCAGGTAAGACAACTTCAAGCCAGTTAATCTGCTGATCAGCAGGGAAATTCCCGTTACTCCACCGTCAATGAAATTATTGGGCAGTAAATAGCTTTTCAAACCAAAACATGCGGATACAATACCGCATGCGACTAAAAACATATTCTTAACGAAATTTAAATTTCTTGATTTTGCCTGGCCCCGCATAGTTATTCCTTTTTGCTTCTAAGATAACTAACCAGGTCGGTTACCTCAAATGCGTTCTCCAATAAAAAATCACCGCTTCGGGTACGTGTCAGTTTAGAAAGGTAGGCCCCGTTATTCAGCTGTTTCCCAAAATCTGAAATGATTGAACGGATATAAGTACCCTTACTGCATACGATCCTGAAATCAATTTCCGGCAGCGCTATCCGGGTAATTTCAAACGCAGACACCGTTACATTGCGCAGGCGCAACTCCGTTTCTTCGCCAAGCCTTGCTTTTACATACAAACGCTCGCCATTTACCTTTACGGCAGAATGGGCCGGGGGATACTGCTGAATGTCACCTTCAAAAGGAGCTGTGGCCTGATGTATGGCTTCGTTTGTAATCCCTGTCGTAGGAAATTCCTGGTTCACCGTGGTTTCCATATCAAAAGAAGGGGTAGTAGCCCCAAGGATCATGGTTCCTGTGTACTCTTTTTCCTGTGCCTGAAAAGTATCTATTTGCTTGGTCAGCTTCCCGGTGCATATGATCAGCAACCCTGTTGCCAGCGGGTCTAAAGTGCCGGCATGGCCAACTTTTAGCTTAAGCGGCTTCAGTGAATTCCTGATTTTACCCACTACATCAAAACTTGTCCATTTATAAGGCTTATTGATGAGCAGCAATTCGCCGGCGGCAAAATCAAACGCTCTGTCTTCTAATTTCTGCATATTGATATCTGTTTCAATCTGCCCGTTTATGCTGTCTGCGCTCAATTGATGTGTTAAATTGCTGCAAAGCTACGAATTAAATAATTTGCAGTGACTGCCCGCTCAGGATTAAAGCAATCAGGATTAGCCCGACTACAATCCGGTACCAGCCAAATATCTTGAACCCGTTTTTATTCAGATACCCGATGAAGCTTTTGATGGCAAGCATGGCCACGATAAAGGCAACAATATTTCCAAAAGCGAGTACCTGCAGCTGATTGGAACTGATCACATGCCCCTCCTGGTAAAAGTCGAGCAGTTTCTTGGCTGTTGCCGCAAACATGGTAGGTACAGCCAGAAAAAAAGAGAACTCGGCCGCCAGTTTCCGGCTCAGGTTTTGCGACATGCCGCCTACAATGGTTGCACCTGATCTGGATACGCCCGGAATCATCGCAAGACATTGGAAAAGACCGATCTTGAGCGCTGTTCCGTAATTTATTTCTTCCTCTTCAGAGATGGATGCACTGCTAAACCATTTGTCGACAAACAGCAGGATAACCCCGCCTATAACCAGGGATACGGCTACCGTCAGCGGGCTTTCCAGCATTTTGTCTATACGGTCGCTCAGCAAAAAGCCAAAAATGGCTGCCGGGATAAAGGCGATGAACAGTTTGAAATAGAAATTGATGCTTTTAAAGAACCGCTTAAAATACAGGACAAGTACAGATAAAATGGCCCCCAGCTGGATCACAATGGTAAAAAGCTTCACAAACGGATCTGTGGCAATGCCCATAAATGCCGAAGCAATAATCATGTGGCCGGTAGAAGAAACCGGTAAAAATTCCGTTAACCCCTCTACCAAAGCGAGGATAAACGCCTGAAGAAAATCCATTAAACTATTTCTTTAAGATGGCGTAAACTCCAAATGCGAAACCTGCCAGTACGACCATAGGGGCAAGCAAAGTCTTTCTGAAATCGTAGATGTCCGTGGTGCCGATCATCAGGATGAAACCTAATACAACAATGGCAATGCTGATCAGCAGCAACTGATAGTTTTTTTTATTGAATACCAATTCTGTTTTAGTATCCTGGCCGGCAGGAGTTGATTTTTTTTCTATCATTATCTTATCTGTAAAGGTCGTAAATTTTTAAACGTAAGTATTTGCTCACCGCAAATGATGTACTGATGGCCGTAATAAAAATGCCGACACCAACCAGTCCCAGTAAAACAATTCCAAATTCGGTATAATTTCTCAGAATCACAATTTCGGGAATTTCACGCTGCGCGTAGTATAGAATACCAAGAAGGATCAATATGGCAATAAAGGCGGCGATCAGGCCATGCAGTGCTGCCAGCAGTATGAATGGTTTGCGAATAAAGTTTTTGGTAGCGCCGACCAGCTGCATACTTTTAATTAGAAAACGCTGGGAGTAAATAGCGAGCCTGATGGTGTTGTTGATCAGGGCCACCGAAATGATCAGTAAAATAGCCGCAAATCCAAGGATGATCAGGCCGATCGTGTTGAT